>NZ_JBMNDO010000049.1:0-56828 GCF_052542855.1 Streptomyces sp. SAS_281 | reverse complement strand
GCCACCGCTCGCGAGCGGTGGCCCCTCAGCCATGTGTGCGGCCGGTCTCAGCCGGAGCCGACGAACAGCACCAGCAGCAGCCAGACCACCGGGGCGGTCGGCAGCAGCGAGTCCAGCCGGTCCATGATCCCGCCGTGGCCGGGCAGCAGCGTGCCCATGTCCTTGATCCCGAGGTCCCGCTTGATCATGGACTCGCCCAGGTCGCCCAGGGTGGCGCTGGCCGCGACCGCGAGGCCCAGCAGCAGCCCCTGCCACCAGGAACCGTCGTCGATCAGGAACTGCATGCACAGCGCACCGGCCACCATGGCGAAGGCGACCGCCCCGAACAGGCCCTCGCGGGTCTTGCCGGGGCTGATGCGCGGAGCCAGCTTGTGCTTGCCGAACCGCCAGCCGACCGCGTAGGCCCCCGTGTCGCTGACCACGGTCAGCAGCAGGAAGGTCAGCACCCGCTGCGGGCCGTCGTCGGCGGTCAGGAGCAGGGCGACGAAGGTGGCCAGGAAGGGCACGTAGAACGCGGCGAAGATGCCCGCCGTGACGTCCCTGAGGTAGTCCTCGGGCGGTTGGGCCATCCGCCACACGAGCACCGCCAGGGCGGTCAGCGCCATGGCGATCCAGGCGCCCTCGGCCCCGCGCGCGTACCCGGCGACGACCATGGCGGCTCCGCCGACCGCGAGCGGTACCAGGGGCGCCTTGATGCCCTTGCGCTCCTCCAGGCGGGAGGTGAGCTCCCAGAGCCCGACCACGACGGCGACAACGATCACGCCGACGAAGACCGCCTTGACGACGAAGAGCGAGACGACGACCAGGGCACCGAGCCCCAGGCCGACCCCTATGGCGGCTCCCAGGTCCCGGCCCGCGCGCTTCTTCTGCGGAGGCGGGGGCGGCGGCGGCGCGGTCGGCATGGGCTCCTGCGGCTTCTCGTCGCGGAACAGGGGGCCGCCGCTCAGGCGTCCGGCCCCCTGGTCCCGGTGATCACGGTCTTCAGCGTCTCTACCTGCGTCGGGAACGTCCGGCACGATGGGCATGGGCCGAGTCTGCTGGGCATCGTGCACATCGTAGGCAGGACCCGCCGCAGCACCCTGCATCTCCGGAGCGACCCGGTGGCCGGCGCCCTGCGGAGCGCCCCAGGAGGAGTCGTTCATCAGACTTCGAGCAGCTCGGCTTCCTTGTGCTTCAGCAGCTCGTCCACCTGCGCGACGTACTTCGCGGTGGTGTCGTCGAGCTCCTTCTCGGCGCGGCGCACCTCGTCCTCGCCGGACTCCTTGTCCTTGACCAGCTTGTCGAGCGCTTCCTTGGCCTTGCGGCGGACGGCCCGGATCGAGATCTTGGAGTCCTCGGCCTTGGTCTTCGCGACCTTGATGTAGTCGCGGCGGCGCTCCTCGGTCAGCTCGGGGAAGTTGACCCGGATGATATTGCCGTCGTTGCTCGGGTTGACGCCGAGGTCCGAATCGCGGATGGCCTGCTCGATGTTGCGCAGCGCGGTCTTGTCGAACGGCGTCACGACGGCCATACGGGGCTCGGGCACCGAGAACGAGGCCAGCTGGTTGATCGGGGTCGGCGCGCCGTAGTAGTCGGCGACGATCTTGTTGAACATCGCCGGGTGCGCACGGCCGGTACGGATCGCTGCGAAGTCTTCTTTCGCGACGACGACGGCCTTCTCCATCTTCTCCTCGGCCTCGAGGAGGGTTTCTTCGATCACCACGTGCTCCTGCGTGTTGTGAACGGGCCCGGCGGGCCCGGCGGGTCCTGCGTCGCGTCCTCACCTGCACGGTGTCCGACCGGCAGGCCGTTGTCGATCTTCCGGGGCGGTCCCGCGCCCCTGTTCCACCGGGCCTCACCGGTGGAAGCGCCCATGGTCAGGCGCGGGTGTCCTGGTCGCTCACGAGCGTGCCGATCTTCTCACCCTTGACGGCGCGGGCGATATTGCCCGCGGTGGTGAGCTCGAAGACGAGGATCGGCAGCTCGTTGTCACGGCAGAGCGTGATGGCGGTGGCGTCGGCGACCTTGAGATCGCGGGCGAGCACCTCGCTGTACTCCAGCGCGTCGAACTTGACCGCGGCGGGGTTGGTCTTCGGGTCGGAGTCGTAGACCCCGTCCACGCCGTTCTTCCCCATGAGCAGGGCCTCGGCGTCGATCTCCAGGGCACGCTGGGCGGCGGTGGTGTCGGTGGAGAAGTACGGCATGCCCATGCCCGCGCCGAAGATCACGACGCGGCCCTTCTCCAGGTGTCGCACGGCGCGCAGCGGGATGTACGGCTCCGCGACCTGACCCATGGTGATGGCGGTCTGGACGCGGGAGTCGATGCCCTCCTTCTCCAGGAAGTCCTGGAGGGCGAGGCAGTTCATCACGGTGCCGAGCATGCCCATGTAGTCGGAGCGCGCCCGGTCCATGCCCCGCTGCTGGAGCTCGGCGCCGCGGAAGAAGTTGCCGCCGCCGATGACGATCGCGATCTCCGCGCCGTCCCGGACGACCGCCGCGATCTCGCGGGCGATGGCGTGCACGACGTCGGGGTCGACACCGAGGCCCCCGCCGCCGGCGAACGCCTCACCGGACAGCTTCAGCATGAAGCGTCCGGGCACCTTGCCGTCCTCGCGCTTGTCGTCGTCTTTGGCGGCGTCCGCGCCCTTGTTCATGGGGATTCTCCTCGTGCACATACGAAGAAGGCCATTGCCGGTGGGTCTGGTGTCCCTCAGCGGCAATGGCCTCCTCGTCAGATCTGCGGTCGTACGGCGGTGTGCGGCCGTCGACTGCACCAGACCCTACCGGGTCCGCCGTTTTTCGCGGACGGACTCAGATGCCGACCTTGATACGCGTGAAGCGCTTCAGGGTGACACCGGCCTCGTCCAGGACCTTCTGGACCGACTTCTTGTTGTCCAGCGCGTACGGCTGGCCGAGGAGGGTGGCCTCCTTGAAGAAGCCGTTGACGCGCCCCTCGACGATCTTCGGGAGGGCGGCCTCGGGCTTGCCCTCGGCGCGGGTGGTCTCCTCGGCGACGCGGCGCTCGGCCTCGACGACCTCGGCCGGGACGTCCTCGCGGGAGAGGTACTTCGGCGCGAAGGCGGCGATGTGCTGGGCGAGGCCCTTGGCCAGGTCGGCGTCGGCCTTGTCCAGCTCGACCATCACACCGATCTGCGGGGGCAGGTCGGGCATGGTGCGGTGCATGTAGACCGAGACGAAGGCACCCTGGAACTGCGCGAAGCGGTCCAGGACGATCTTCTCGCCGAGGTTGGCGTTGGCCTCGTCCACGTACGCCTGGACGGTCTTGCCGGGCTCGATCTCGGAGGCGAGGAGCGCCTCGAGGTCGGCCGGGGACGTCGCGGCGACGTGCGCGGCAAGGGCGTTGGCGACGGCCTGGAACTTGTCGCCCTTGGCGACGAAGTCGGTCTCGCACTTGAGCTCGACGAGGACACCGGAGGTGCTGTCCTCGGAGACGAGGGAGACGACCGCGCCGTTCTCGGCGGAACGGCCCTCGCGCTTCGCGACGCCCTTCTGGCCCTTGATGCGGAGCGCCTCGACGGCGCCGTCGACGTTGCCGTCGGCCTCGTCGAGCGCCTTCTTGCAGTCCATCATGCCGGCGCCGGTGAGCTCGCGGAGCTTCTTGACGTCAGCGGCGGTGTAGTTCGCCATGAGTCTGTGTTCTCTCTCGAAGTCTGAAAGATCTACGGGTGGACGGCGGGGGCGGTGCCAGTGCACCGGCCCCCGCCGTCTTCAGCCGTGACGGGGGTCAGGACTGCTCGGCGTCCGCGGCCGGGGCCTCGGCCTGCTCGGCGGCGATGGCGGCCGGCTCCGCGTCGGCGGCGGCGTCCTTCTCGGTCTCGACGGAGGACTGGACCTCGGCGTCGGCCTTCTTGTCGCCCTCGAGCAGGTCGCGCTCCCACTCGGCGAGGGGCTCGCCGGCGGCCTTCTCGCCCGGCTTCGAGTCGCCGGTCGCGGCGCCGGAGCGGGCGATGAGGCCCTCGGCGACGGCGTCGGCGATCACGCGGGTGAGCAGGGTGACGGAGCGGATCGCGTCGTCGTTGCCCGGAATCTTGTAGTCGACCTCGTCGGGGTCGCAGTTGGTGTCGAGGATCGCGACGACCGGGATGTGGAGCTTGCGCGCCTCACCGACGGCGATGTGCTCCTTCTTGGTGTCGACGACCCAGACGGCGCTCGGCACCTTCTGCATCTCGCGGATACCACCGAGGGTCTTCTCCAGCTTGGCCTTCTCGCGGGAGAGGACCAGGAGCTCCTTCTTGGTGAGGCCGGAGGCGGCCACGTCCTCGAAGTCGATGAGCTCCAGCTCCTTCAGGCGCTGGAGGCGCTTGTAGACGGTGGAGAAGTTGGTGAGCATGCCACCGAGCCAGCGCTGGTTGACGTACGGCATGCCGACGCGCGTCGCCTGCTCGGCGATGGCCTCCTGGGCCTGCTTCTTCGTACCCACGAACATGATGGAGCCGCCGTGCGCGACGGTCTCCTTGACGAACTCGTAGGCGCGGTCGATGTACGACAGCGACTGGAGCAGGTCGATGATGTAGATGCCGTTGCGCTCGGTGAAGATGAAGCGCTTCATCTTCGGGTTCCAGCGACGGGTCTGGTGACCGAAGTGGACGCCGCTTTCCAGCAGCTCCCGCATCGTGACGACGGCCATGGCCGTACTCCTTGGTTTTCTCGGTTGCCGCGGCAGCAGGATTACTGCCGCGCCTGACGCCCCGGCGCGCCGTGCCGCAAGGGACCGAGGGGCGCGGCCACCTCCGCTGAACGGGTGGTGGCGGGGCGTGCGAAGTCGACCCGGTGACCCGGGTCGCCAGAAGAAGTGTACGGGACCGTCCGGGTCCCGGGTGACGGCGCTGTCCACAACCGGCCGGTAGTCCACAGATGCGGCTCGTGATCGCCACGCGGGCGGGGGCCGGGGGACGGTGGTGCCATGCGAATCACAAGCGAACGGGTGCGGTGGTGGGCGCCCTGGGCCGTGGCGCTCGCCGCGTTGGCGGCGTGGTGCGGGTGCCCCGGCACGGCCGTCGCGGCCAGGGCCTTCCCGCCGGGGCAGGCCGGAGCCCGCGAACCCGGCCTGACCCAGAGGGAGGGCCCTGGCGTCGGGGAGCGGTTCTGGCCGCTGGCGGGGCGGCCTTCGATGGTACGGGGCTGGGAGCCGCCCGCCGGACCGTACGGGCCGGGACACCGGGGCGTGGACCTGGCCGCCGCTCCGGGCACGGAGGTGCTGGCCGCCGCCGCGGGCCGGGTCTCGTTCGCCGGGGCGGTCGCCGGTCGCGGGGTGGTCGCCGTCGAACTCGCGGGGACGGGTGACCCACCGCTGCGGACGACGTACGAGCCGGTGCGCCCGCTGGTCGCGGAGGGCGACGAGGTCGCGGCTGGGCAGGTGGTGGCCGTGCTGGAGGCGGGGCCGTCCCACTGCGCGGCGGGCTGCCTGCACTGGGGGCTGCGCCGGGCCGGCACCTACCTGGACCCGTTGTCGCTGCTGCCCCCGTCACTGCTGCGGCGCGGTCCGTCGCGCCTGCTGCCGGTGTACGGCGTGCCGCTGCCGGAGGCCCCGAATACAGCGGTGGCCCCGGTCGCGAGCGGGGGTACCGCGCCTGGCCTGCTGGTGGTGCTCGCCGTGCCGTGGTGGAGCCGGGGTCAGTCGCGGGCGCCGGCGCCCCGGACGCCGTCGAGGATCATGGCGACGGCGGTGTCGGCGATGACGCCGGGCTCCTCCGCCACGGTCAGCTCGATGCGCCGGACTGCCGCGTCCACGGAGCCCTGCAGCAGCATGGCCGCGAGACGGGGCTCCGCGTGGCCGAGGTCGCCGAGCGCCTCCACGATCATGGCAATCAGCCCGCCGTGCGCGGCCCGGATCTTCTCGCGGGCGCCCGCGTCCAGTTCGCTGGCGGAGATCGCGACCACGGCCCGGTGGCGCCGGTCACCGACCAGGTCGAGCTGGCGCCGCACGTACGCCTCGATCTTCTCCTCGGGCGTCTCCGCCCGCTCCATCGCGCTCTCCACCTCGGCCGCCCAGACGGGGAAGTCGACGGCGCAGAGCTCTTCCACGACGGCGGCGCGGGAGCGGAAGTACTCGTAGACGGAGGACCGGGCGAGGCCCGTGCGTTCGGCGAGGGCGGGGAAGGTCAGCGCTTCCGTGCCCCCTTCGGACAAGAGGGAGCGCGCTGCGTCCAGGAGGGCGCCGCGCTGCATGGTCCGGTGCTCGGCCACGGAGGCCGCTCGAATCCTGGGCACGGCTCCACTCTACGGCGACCGCCACACAGAGGTACGCGTGCGGGCCGAAGTGACCGGACCGGGCGCCCGGCGGGACGGCTCAGCGCCCGGCGTCCGCCAGCTTCGCGCGGAGCTGGAGCACCGATTTGGTGTGGATCTGGCTGACCCGGCTCTCGGTGACTCCGAGGACGTTGCCGATCTCGGCAAGGGTCAGACCCTCGTAGTAGTAGAGCGTGACGACCGTCTTCTCGCGGTCCGGGAGGGTGTTGATCGCCCGGGCCAGCAGCCGTCTGAGCTCCCGGTCCTCCGCCACCTCCACCGGGTCGTCGGCGGCGGTGTCCTCCAGCGTGTCCATCAGGCTCAGCCGGTCGCCGCCCTCGCCGCCGACATGCAGCAGCTCCTCCAGCGCCACCACGTTGGCCAGGGACAACTGGCTGAAGACGGCGTGCAGGTCGTCCAGCGTGACGCCCATCTCCGCCGCGACCTCCGCCTCGGACGGGGTGCGGCGCAGCTGCGCCTCCAGCGTCGCGTAGGCGCGTTCGACGGCGCGGGCCTTCTGCCGCACCGAGCGCGGGATCCAGTCCAGCGCCCGGAGTTCGTCGATCATCGCGCCCCGGATGCGGGTGATCGCGTACGTCTCGAACTTGATGGCCCGTTCGATGTCGAACTTCTCGATCGCGTCGATCAGCCCGAACACCCCGGACGAGACGAAGTCGGCCTGCTCGACGTTGGACGGCAGGCCCACGCTCACCCGGCCGGCGACGTACTTGACCAGGGGCGAGTAGTGCAGGATCAGCTGCTCCCGCAGCCGCCCGTCGCCGGTCGTCTTGTACGAGCGCCACAACTCGTCGAGCGAGGACGGGGCGGGAGGGCGCACAGTGCCACGCGCAGCCGGTGGTACTGCCGCGCGGTCAGACCCGGAGGTGTGCTGGGGCATGTGGTGCCTTGAGCCGTTCTGCCGTGAAGTACTGGGACGTGTCTCTGGGGCGGAATCCTTGTGAGCGTAGCGTGACCGAGCTGTCGCGGTGCGCGCAGGATAGAGGATGGCGACCGGGCGCCCCCGGGCCTGCGGGCATGACGCGCGAACCGGCGGCGGACATGCCGGCCCGCCGGAGTGCGGACACGTCGGGCGCCCGGGGCCGTCGCCGCAGGCACCGGCCCCGGAGCCACCGTCGCAACGTCCGCCGAGGTCATCGCAATCACCTTTTCACCCGAATGCCCCAGGTCAAGAACCGCCTCGCCGCGCGTCGTCCCGGCAAGTCGCCCTCCGCGTCAACCTCCAGCCCTCGCCCTCACGTTCGACGTATCCCAGTGAGTGCAGTTCGTACAGTTTGCCGAGGGCCTCGTCGGTGCTGGTCCCGGCGCCCCGCGCCACCTCCCGGACATCGACGGCGGCGCGCGCCGGAAGCGCCTCCAGCACCCGCCCGGCGACGGTGTCGAGCAGGTCCCGGGCCAGCACCGGACCGCTCCTGGACGGCGCCAGGTCCCCGATGTCGCCCACCAGCTCGGCCACTTCGGCGGCGTCCGTCACCAGCACGCCCTCCCCGCGCAGGAGTTCGTGGACACCGGCCGACAGACCGCTGGTCGCCGGGCCCGGAACCCCCATGGTGAAGCGCCCCAGCCGCTGCGCGACCCGTGCCGTCACCAGCGAACCGCTGCGGTACTCCGCCTCCACGACCACCGTCCCCCGCGTCAACGCGGCGATCACCCTGTTCCGCAGGACGAACCGGCTCCGCGTCGGGTGCTCGGACGGCGGCAGCTCACCGATGACGAGCCCCTGCCCGGCCACCCGCGCGATCAGCTCGGCGTGCCCCGGCGGATAGGCCACGTCCACCCCGCAGGCCAGCACCGCGATCGTCGCCCCGCCCGCCGCCAGCGCACCCCGGTGCGCCGCGCCGTCCACCCCGAAGGCGGCGCCCGAGACCACCACCCAGCCGCGCTCCGCGAGCCCCGCGCCCAGCGTCGCCGCCATGTGCGCCCCGTACGGGGTGCACGCGCGGGCGCCGACCAGGGCGACCGAGCGCAGCGCCCAGAGCCGCAGATCGGGCCCGCCCCGCACCCACAGCCCGGTCGGCCGCGCGTCGCCCAGGTCGTCCAACTGCGTCGGCCACTCGCGGTCGCCGGGGCAGACGAAGCGCCCGCCGGCCGCCGCGACGGCGGCCAGGTCCCGCTCCGGGTCGGCCCGGGCGGCCCGGAGCCGGTAGCCCGCGAGCCGCCGCGCCGTCATACCGCGCAGCCGCTCGGCCTCCCCGGCCGGGTCCGTGATGCGCCGCCACAGTCCTGCCGCGCCGCACTCCCGCAGCCACCGTCCGCCCCGCTCGTCGCCCGGCTCCAGCACCCGGGTCAGGGCCGCCCGCGCCAGCCGCTCCGGCGCGTCCGCACCCCCCGCCGCCCCGGTGCCGTACGCGCCCCCGGCCGCCTCCGGACCCATGCCTCCCGCCGCCCCCGCGCCGCACGCGAGCCCGGCTCCCCCGTGGCCCGTCATGGCGCGCCCGCCCCCAGCGGCACCCCGCGCGGGATGCCGCTGCGCAGCTCCAGGGCGGCCGCCACGTCCGACGCGTCGGGGCGGGCCGCGCCGCGCAGGTCCGCGACCGTCCACGCCACCCGCAGCACCCGGTCCAGGCCCCGGGCCGTGAGCAGCCCGCGCTCCATGTCCCGCTCGGCCGCCATCAGCGCGCCCGGGGCCGCGGCCAGCCGGGTCCGCAGCTCGTGGCCGGGCACCTCGCTGTTGGTCGTCCAGGGCGTGCCGGCCAGCCGCTCGGCCGCCCGGTCCCGGGCCTCCCGCACCCGGGCGGCGACGGTCGCCGTGGACTCGCCCCGGCCGCCCCGGCCCATCAGGTCCTCCCGCGTGACCGGGGCGACGGTCACCCGGAGGTCCACCCGGTCGAGCAGCGGCCCGGAGAGCCTGGCCTGATAGCGCCGCACCGCCGACGGCGGGCAGTCGCAGCCGGCACCGCTCAGGGTGTGCCGCCCGCAGGGGCACGGGTTGGCTGCGAGCACCATCAGGAACCGGGCCGGCAGCCGCACCACCCCCGCGCTGCGGGCCACCACGACGTGCCCGGACTCCAGGGGCTGGCGCAGCGCGTCCAGTGTCTTCACGGAGAACTCCGGCGCCTCGTCCAGGAAGAGGATTCCGCGATGGGCGAGCGAGACCGCTCCCGGCCTGGGCAGTCCGTTGCCCCCGCCGACCAGTGACTGCATGGTCGCCGAGTGGTGCGGCGCGCAGTACGGGGCCCGGGCGATCAGGGGCTCGCCCGGTGGCAGGATGCCGGCCACCGAGTGGACGGCGGTCACTTCGAGGGATTCCTGCCGGGTGAGCGGCGGCAGGATCGCGGGCATGCGCTCGGCCAGCATGGTCTTGCCTGCTCCCGGTGGGCCGGTCAGCAGCAGGTGGTGGCCGCCGGCCGCGGCGACCTCCAGGGCCTTGCGCGGCCGCTCCTGCCCCGCCACGTCCGCCAGGTCGGGCCGGGCGCCGTCCCCCGCCGCCGGGCCCCGGGCGAGGCCGGTGCCCAGTCCGGCACCGGGCACCATCAGCCCGGCGAGCATCGGATCGGGGCGCCCATCGTCGTCGGAGCGCTCTTCGTCCGGCACCGGTTCGTCGCACAGCACCGCGATCAACTGCCGCAGGCTGCGCACCCCGAGAACGGAGACGCCGGGCACGAGGGCCGCCTCGCCCGCGGTCTGTTCCGGGACGACCACCTGGCGGTAGCCGGCGTCGGCCGCCGCCAGGACCGCGGGCAGCACCCCCCGGACCGGACGCACCCGGCCGTCGAGCCCCAGCTCCCCGATCATCACCACGTCGGCGATCGACTCGGGGTCGATCCGCTCCGCCGCGCCCAGGACCGCGCATGCCACGGCCAGGTCGAAGCCCGAGCCGCCCTTGGGCACCGAGGCCGGCGACAGCCCCACGGTGAGCTTCTTCTGCGGCCACTCCGCCCCGGAATTGACCACGGCCGCCCTGACCCGGTCCCGGCTCTCCACCAGGCTCTTGTCGGGCAGCCCCACCAGCGTGAACGCCGCCACACCGGCCTCCAGGTCCGCCTGGACCTCCACCACCACGCCCTCGACGCCGACCAGGGCGACCGAGCAGGCACGTGCGAACCCCATCAGGCCACCCCCCGCGCGTGCTCGGCCAGGGGCGCGCCGCGCTCGGGCAGGACCACCCCGACCAGGTCGATGCGCACCCCGCCCGGCGGCGGGCCGCCGTGCCGCTCCAGCCAGAGCGCGGCCAGCCGGCGCAGCCGCTCCGCCTTGACCGGGGTGACCGCGGCCATCGGGTGCTCGTACGCACCCGATCTGCGGGTCTTCACCTCGCAGATGACGAGCGCGTCCCCGTCCATCGCGACGATGTCGATCTCACCGGCGCGACAGCGCCAGTTCCGTTCCAGTACGGACATGCCGGCGTCGGCCAGCAGCCGCGCCGCCAGGTCCTCGCCGTACCGCCCGAGAGCCCCCCGTGCGTTCATATCGGCACCACCTCCGGCACCGACTCTGACGCGTCCGCCCTACTTCAGTGGATCTTGGTGGACAAGCGGGCGATTGTGGATAACTCAGCCACTCGGAAGTTCGAGATCGCTCTTGTTGAGCTCTTCGATGTTGACATCCTTGAACGTCAGTACCCGTACCTGCTTCACGAACCGGGCGGGCCGGTACATGTCCCAGACCCAGGCGTCCGCCATGGACACCTCGAAGAACACCTCGCCCTGGACCGAGTGCACCTGCATCTCGTAGTCGTTGGTGAGGTAGAAGCGCCGTTCGGTCTCGATCACGAATTTGAACAGACCGACGACATCGCGGTACTCCCGGTAGAGCTTCAGCTCCATCTCGGTCTCGTACTTCTCGAGGTCCTCGGCGCTCATTGGCATGTTCCCCTTCAGCCGTGCGTTTCCCCATTGTGCGCCGGACTCCGGCGCCCCGGCCGCTCAGCCGCTTCCGGGGGCCAGGTCCACCGGCGTACGCGGAGGACCCTCGTCGAGCAGCCTCCGGAGCAGGTCGGCGAGCCCGGTGGGGTACACCGTCTCACGCGCCGCCGACAGTTCGGCGTAGGTCCACCACCTCAGCCCCGCGACACTGCGGCGTTCCAGCCACGTGTGGCCGCTGGTGTCCGTGGCGGTCTGTGCGGTACGGGCCAGGAAATACCACTCGTCCTGGTCCCACAGCCGGCCGTCGAAGGTGAAGGAGCACCGGCGCCGCCAGATCACCGGGCCCAGTTCGGCGTCGGTGATCCCGGTCTCCTCGGCCAGCTCGCGCAGCGCGGCCCGCTCGTGCGTCTCGTCGCCCTCCAGGCCGCCGCCCGGGGTGAACCACCAGGTGCGGGCCGGGTCCTCCGGTTCGAAGCCGTGCATCAGCAGGATCCGGTCGTCCGGATCGAGGAGCACCAGGCGGGCGACCCTGCGCACCTCAGCGGACATGCGCGGCCGCCTCGGGCTCCGCACTCCGCTTCGGCCGGGCGGCACGGGCCGCGAGCGGACCGTACGCCGCCCCGCCCAGGATGAGCACGACGCCCACCGCCATGGCGGTCAGCTGGATCCCCAGCGGCCCGGCCGACGAGATGCCGCCCGGCAGCGCGGCGAACGCCTCGGGCCGGTCGATCATGGAGCCCAGCGGCCAGGCGACGGCGTCGACCCTGGACTCCACGGCGGACCGGGGCACCGAGCCGTGCATGGCGTCCTCCAGGTGGACCCGGGAGTCCAGCGAGACCGTGCGGTCGTCGCCCAGCAGGAAGAGCTGCCCCTTGGGGACCTCGGCGGTGAAGTCCTGGGCCGAGGCGCTGCCGGGCGACCGCAGATACGGTTCGTCGATGGGTATGCCGTTGACCGTGAGGCGGCCGTCCTCGCCGCAGCAGGCGACCTTGTCGCCGCCGACCCCGACGACCCGCTTCACCATGGGGGTGTTGCCCCACTCCGGGTCGTTGAACACCACGACGTCACCGCGCCGGACCTCGCTGCCGTCCACGCGCTGCGCGAGGACCTTGTCGCCCGCCTCGACCGTCGGGGTCATCGACCCGGTGGGCACCGTGTACGGCTGGTAGACGAGCGCGCCCCAGACGAAGCCGCCGAGGAAGAGCAGGCAGCCGAGGGCCACCGCCGCCCCGGAGAGCCTGCTGCCGAGCCGGCCGCGGCCGTCGTCCGTACGACCTGTTGCACCCATACCGGCATCCCCCATCGGAGATCGACAATCGCTGATCCGCGTCGGCACCCTACCCGGCAGTACGCCCGGCGGTCAGCCTCCGCCTGCGCCGCAGCACGAGCGGCAGCGCGCCCGCGACCCCCAGGGCGCCCGGTGCGGCGCCGGCCGCGGCGCTGATCCCGGGCTGGTCGAAGGTGTCCGGGACGGACAGCACGGACCAGCGGTTCACGGGCCACGCGACGACCACGGCCCGGCCCACGACCTGGCTCACCGGCACGAAGCCCTTGTTCACGTCGTCGGTGTGGTAGCGGGAGTCCGCCGAGTCCTGGCGGTGGTCGCCCATCACCCAGATCTTGCCGTCCGGCACCTTGAACGGCCCGAAGGGCATGTCGTCGCAGGCGCTGTTGCCGGGGAAGACGTAGGGCTCGGTGAGCGCCTTGCCGTTGACCTCGACCGGGCCGCCCTTCTTGCACTCCACGGTGTCACCGGCGACCGCGATCGTCCGCTTGATCAGGTCCTTCTCCTCGGCGGACGGCATCAGCCCGACGAAGCTCAGGAACTTCTGAGCGGCGTTGGGCCTGGGGGTCGGCTCGTCCCTCAGCCAGCCGTCCGGGTCGTGGAAGACGACGACCTCGCCGCGCTCCGGCTCCGACCCGAACCACGGCGTCAGCTTGTCCACCAGGACCCGGTCGCCCCGCTGCAACGTGTTCTGCATCGAGTCCGACGGAATCGAGAACGCCTGCACCAGAAACGTCTTGATGAACAGTGCCAGGACCAGCGCGATGCCGATGAGGAGCGGCAGCTCCTTCCAGAACGGGCGATTGCTCTTCTTCTTGCCGGCGGTGCCGTCGGTTCCGCTGTCCGCGCCGGCCTCCGGCTCAGAGGCGGAAGGCTCGACGCCGGAAGGGTCGATGTCGGAAGGCGCGACGCCGGAAGGTTCCGCGGACCGCTCCTGCCCGGACCGTGCTCCGTCTGCCAGGTCGCTCACGCGTCGTTCCTCACTGTGCCGGCGGTCGTGGTTCGGCGCCGCCTGCGCCAGAGCACCAGGGGCACCGCACCCGCGAGACCGATCACTCCGGGGGCCGCCGCGGCGGCGGCGTTGATGCCGGGCTGGTCGAAGGTCTTCGGGACCGGGAGGGTCGCCCAGCGGCTGACCGGCCACGCGATCACGATGGCCCGGCCGACCACCTCGTCGTTGGAGACGGTGCCGCCGCCCGGCAGGTTCTGGTGGTAGCGCGAGTCCAGGGAGTTCTGCCGGTGGTCGCCCATGACCCAGATCCGGCCCTTGGGCACCTTGATCGGCCCGAACGGCTCGTCGTCGCAGGCGCTGTTGCCCTCGAAGATGAAGGACTTGTCGTCCAGCGCCTTGCCGTTGACCTGGACCGGGCCGCCCTTCTTGCACTCCACGGTGTCACCGCCGACCGCGATGACCCGCTTGATCAGGTCCTTCTCCTCGGCCGAGGGCATCAGACCGATGAAGCTGAGGAACTTCTGCACCGCGTTCGGCTCGGGGGCCTGGCTGTCCTCCAGCCAGCCGCCCGGGTCGTGGAAGACGACGACCTCGCCGCGCTCCGGCTCCGACCCGAACCACGGCGTCAGCTTGTCCACCAGGACCCGGTCGCCCCGCTGCAACGTGTTCTGCATCGAGTCCGACGGAATCGAGAACGCCTGCACCAGAAACGTCTTGATCAGCAGCGCCAAAACCAGGGCGACGCCGATGAGGAGCGGCAGCTCCTTCCAGAACGGGCGGGGATTCTTCTTCCGGGCCGTGCTGCCCCCGGACGTGCCGCCGTCACCTTCCGTACCGCTCACCGTCGTCCCGTCCTCCGCCGCACCGGCGGACTCGGAATACGCCGAACGGCCCGGCCGGTCCTCGGGTTCGTCGTGTCCGGATCGTGCGCCGACCGCCAAATCCCCCACATCCACTCCTTACTCCGTGCCACCGCCCGCGTCCTAGCCGACGCAGGCCCACCACTCCCATAACGAGCGGGAGTTCCGCAGGGGTCGGGAGCCGGATCGATCCGCCTGGATCACTGGACACACTATTCGACGGCCCCGAGGCGCCCCCCGTACCGGCGCGCGCGTCCGGGACCGAGGCGAACGCCGAGCGCTCCTCGAGACCGGTCCAGTGCCCGAAGGGCCAGACGATCCATTTCGCCCGTCCCACGACCGCGTCCTCTGAGATCGTGCCGTTCGCCGTCTTGTCCATGTGGAAGCGCGAATCGGCGGAATTGGAGCGGTGGTCCCCCATGACGAAGAGGCGGCCCTCAGGAACCTTTACCTCGAATTTGATGGTGGAGGGTGAATCCCCGGGATAGACGTACGGTTCCTCGACCGCCACGCCGTTGACGAGGAGCCTTCCGTCCGACGCGCAGCACTTCACGGTGTCGCCGCCGACGGCCACGACCCGCTTGATCAGGTCCTGCTCGTCGTCCGACGGCAGCAGCCCGACGAAGGTGAGCACCTGCTTCACCTGCTTCACGACGACGGGTGACTCCCCGGAGCTCTCCGGGTTCGGCGGCGGCCAGTCCGACGGGTTCCGGAAGACCACGACGTCGCCGCGCTGCGGCTTCGAGCCGAACCAGGGCGTCAGCTTGTCCACGAGCACCCGGTCACCGATCCGGATGGTCTGCTCCATCGACCCGGACGGGATCACGAACGCCTGCACGAGGAAGGTCTTGAGGACGAGCGCGATCAGCAGCGCCACCGTGATCAGCAGCGGGATCTCCCGTACGGCCGATCCGCGCCGCTTGCGCTTCACCTTGCGGGCGAGCTTGCGCCGCTCCGCCCGGGTGGGCAGCGAGCGCGGCCCTTCGTCCGCGGCAGGGGCGCCGTGGCGCCCGTGGCTACCCATGGGACGGGCCGGGCGCCGGTACGGAGTCGAAGGCGGCGGTCCCCGGCAGCGAGCCCACCCGGCCGAGCGGCCAGCCGAACCAGTCGACCCGCCCGATCACCCGCTCCACCGGCACCATGCCGCCGCCCGGCTCCCCCAGGTGGTCGCGGGAGTCCCGGGACCGGGCGCGGTGGTCGCCCATCATCCACAGGGTGCCCTCCGGCACCACGATGTCGAAGGGCACCTTGGAGGGCGCGTCCCCGGGGAAGAGGTAGTCCTCGTCCAGCGGCCGGCCGTTCACCTCGATCCGGCCCCGGACGTCGCAGCAGACCACCCGGTCGCCCCCCACGCCCACCACCCGCTTCACGAAGTCGGTCTCGGCGGGCTCGGCGAGCCCGAGCGACGCGGCGGCCCCGTGCAGCAGCGCGGTGACGGGGTTCTGCTCCGCCCCCTCGCGTACGAACGAGCCGGTGCCGTCGAAGACCACCACGTCGCCGCGGCGCGGGACGGCACCGAAGCGGTACGCGAGTTTGTTCACGAGCACCCGGTCGCCCACCCGGAGCGTCTGCTCCATCGAACCGCTGGGGATCAGGAAGGGCTGCACCACGAAGGTGCTGAAGAGAAGCACGAAGACCGCGCAGACGGCGCCGAGCCCGAGCGTCCCCCGCCAGGACAGCCGCCACGCCCCGAGTCGGGCGAGCCAGCCGCGGACACGCGAAGAGCGCGACCCCTCCCCCGGACCCGGATCGGGTGCGGAGGAGAGATCGCGCTCCTGGAGTTCTGCTTGCGTGTCCATCGGGGCCAGAGCTTAACCGGACACCCTGTGGACGAGGCAGTCAGCTCAGCGGTCGCGCTTCTCCTTGATCTTCGCGGCCTTGCCGCGCAGCTCACGGAGGAAGTACAGCTTGGCGCGACGGACGTCACCGCGGGTCACGAGCTCGATCTTCTCGAAGATCGGGCTGTGCACCGGGAAGGTGCGCTCGACGCCGACGCTGAAGGAGACCTTGCGGACCGTGAAGGTCTCGCTGACGCCCGCGCCCTGGCGGCGGATGACGACGCCCTTGAACTGCTGGACACGGGAGCGGTTGCCCTCGATCACGCGGACGTGAACGTTGACCGTGTCACCCGGGCGGAAGGCCGGGATGTCGGACCGCAGCGACGCGGCATTGACGTCGTCGAGCAGGGAAGCCATGTTGTCTGCTTTCTTCGCCGATGCCACAGGTCATCGACGGGAGAGTGATGAATGCTAGGGGCCGATCGCGTCGGACGGGCGTCGTGTCCCCCTGTGGCAGGGGCGCACGCCGGACGGACAGCAGCGGCCTATTCTTCCACGGCCTCGGGCCTGCGCCAAAATCGGCCACCCGGTTCCGGGGACCAGCCGAGGATGGAGAGCATCTCGCGGTCCTTCTTGTCGAAGGCGGACGCCTCGCACCGCTCGATCAGATCGGGCCGGTTGGCGGCCGTACGCCGCAGCGCCTCGTCCCGCCGCCAGCGGGCGATCCGCCCGTGGTGGCCGCTGAGCAGCACATCGGGGATCCCCCGGCCGCGCCACTCGGGCGGCTTGGTGTAGACCGGGCCCTCCAGCAGATTGGCCATCGCGCCGGGGGCGAAGGAGTCGTCCTGGTGCGAGGCCGCGTTGCCGAGGACGCCGGGCAGCAGCCGGGCCACCGCCTCGGTGATCACCAGCACCGCGGCCTCCCCGCCCGCCAGCACGTAATCGCCGATGGACACCTCGACCACCCGCATCCGGGTGCCGTACTCCTCGGTCACGCGCCGGTCGATGCCCTCGTAGCGCGCCGGGGTGAAGACCAGCCAGGGCCGCTCGGAGAGCTCGACGGCCAGTTCCTGGGTGAACGGCCGGCCGCTCGGCGTGGGCACCACGAGGACCGGGGAGTGCGCACCGGCCTCGTATCCGTCCGCCAGGGCCTCGTCCAGGGCTTCGCCCCAGGGCTCGGTCTTCATGACCATGCCGGGGCCACCGCCGTACGGGGTGTCGTCCACGGTGTTGTGCCGGTCGTACGTCCAGTCGCGGAGGTCGTGCACATGGACGTCGAGGCGGCCGGCCGTGCGGGCCTTGCCGACCAGGGAGACGTTCAGCGGTTCCAGGTACTCGGGGAAGATCGTGACGACGTCGAGCCGCATCAGGCGTCCTCGGCCTTCGGCGCGGACCCCTCGGTCCCGGCCTCCTCCTCGCGCGCGGAGGCGACGACCGCCTCGCTCGCGTCGATCAGGCCGGGCGGCGGGGTGATCACCGCGCGCTGCTCCTCCAGGTCGATCTCGGCGACGATCTCCTCCACGAACGGGATCATCACCTCGCTGCCGTCCGGCCGCTCCACGATGAAGAGGTCCTGCGAGGGCAGGTGCGTGATCTCGGTGATCCGGCCGATCTCGGTGCCGTCGGCGAGGACCACGTCCAGGTCCATCAGCTGGTGGTCGTAGAACTCCTCGGGGTCCTCGGGGAGCTCCGCCGGGTCGACGTCGGCGATCAGCAGGGTGTTGCGCAGCGCCTCGGCGCCCGTGCGGTCCTTCACGCCCTCGAAGCGCAGCAGCAGCCTGCCGCTGTGCACCCGGCCGGTCTCGATCGTCAGCGGGCCCGCCGTGGCGGGGTCGGTGGCCAGGACGGCGCCGGGCGCGAGCCGCAGCTCCGGCTCGTCCGTACGCACCTCGACGGTGACCTCGCCCTTGATGCCGTGGGCGCGACCGATCCGCGCGACTACCAACTGCACCTTGTGTCTCTCCTGTCGTACGACGACGGGCCGGGGCGGGCGCTCGGCCCTCCCCGGCCCGTGCCGGTGTTCAACTCTTTCAGCGAACCTGGTCCACATCGACGAGGTCGACGCGGATGCCACGGCCGCCGATGGCGCCCACGACGGTACGCAGCGCGCGTGCGGTGCGGCCGTTGCGGCCGATCACCTTGCCGAGGTCGTCGGGGTGGACCCGGACCTCGAGCACACGGCCACGGCGCAGGTTGCGCGAGGCGACCTGCACATCGTCGGGGTTGTCGACGATGCCTTTCACGAGGTGCTCGAGAGCCTCCTCGAGCATGCTCAGGCCTCGGTCGACTCGGCGGAGGCGGCAGCAGCCTCGTCCGCCTTCTTGTCGGCCTTCTTCGCCTTCGGCGTGATGGCCTCGCCCTTCGACTCCTCACCGTCGCCGGCGAGGGCCTCGAACAGGGCGCGCTTGTCGGCCTTGGGCTCCGGCTGCAGCAGCGGCGCGGGGGCCGGGAGGCCCTTGTGCGCCTGCCAGTCGCCGGTGAGCTTCAGGATCGCGAGAACCGGCTCGGTCGGCTGGGCGCCGACGGACAGCCAGTACTGCGCACGCTCCGAGTTGACCTCGATGCGCGACGGGTTCTGCACCGGGTGGTACAGACCGATCTCCTCGATGGCCCGGCCGTCACGGCGGGTACGGGAGTCGGCGACGACGATGCGGTAGTGAGGCGAACGGATCTTGCCCAGACGCTTCAGCTTGATCTTGACTGCCACGGAAGTGGTGTCTCCTGGTCTATGACGTGGTTGGGCACAACGAAAATGCCACGTGGGGTTGCGGTACTCGGGTGCCCGATGGACGCGTCAGCCGGAGGAGAGAGGGGTCCTGTGCGACTGTCGAGTACAGCTAGCCATTGTGCCACACCCCATCGGCTCACCCCACCGCGACCGCGGGCTCCGGGATCCTGAACGGTTTTCCGCAGCCGCCGCAGACGATCGGCGCCTGGGCGAGGACCGAGGGGACCACGCGCACGTTGCGGCCGCAGTCGCAGACGGCCTTGACCCGCACGCCCCCTCCGGAGGAGCCGTGCCGGGCGGCAGGGCCGCGGAAGGAGCGCTTGGTGTCGGCGGCGGTGGCCACGGTGTGCGCCTTGAGGGCGCGCTGAAGCCGTTCCGTCGTCGGCCGGTAGCGCCGCTTGGCCTCGGGGTTGAGGGTGACCAGCGAGAAGCCGCTGCTGGGATGGGGCTCCTCGGCATGGTCGAGGCCCAGCTCCTCGGCGATCGCCAGGAATCGTCGGTTGTGGTAACGGCCGGCGCGCGAGGTGTCGCGGACACCTCGGGCGGCGGCGATGCCGTGGACTGCCTCGTGGAGCAGTCGCTCGAAGGAGAGTTCGGCGCCACAGGCGGACGAGGACTCTCCGATCAGGGACTCGGGTGCGGCGAGATCGGGCAGCTCGGGGTGGTACCGCTGAATATCGGCCCACGCCTGCGCCAGCTCTGCGGCAAGTACAGGTGGTGTCGTGCTCACGTCGTGACCAACGAGCGCGGGGCCCTCGGTGTTCCGATTCCGGGCCATCCCAAATATTTTGCACGTACCAGTCGGTTGACCTTCATGCGTCGCGACGAGGGCGGGTGCGCTGATCTGCGGAGAAGCCTCACAGCTCGCACCAAGCCGGTACGTAGCGGCGCGTACGCCTGCGCGCGTAGACGCGGTGCGCGCCCCCTCCGGGCACGGACGGCAGGGGCCGAGGGTACCCGCACCGCCCTGACGTGCTCGACGTGCCTCCACCGGCGCGCCGGGTGAGACTGGGACCGGCGGAGGACGGGACGAACCCCCCGGGGCGTCCCCGCCGTCCGGGTGCGCCGGTGCCGTCGTGCGCCGGACGGCAGTGCGGACAACCACGCCCCGCAGACCTCTGGACGCGGCGCCCGATGCGCAGTTCTCTGGCATACGGGGGAAGCGCGCGTCACGGACGGGACGGCCGTCCACTCGGGCACGACCGATCGGCAGAACCGGCAACCTCGGCGGATTGGGGCGCATTCCATGACACCAACGCTCGTTCGGCACCACCGGCACACGGAGTCGTCCGCCCCCGCGGACGGCGCCTCGCGCGCCCGCGACTGGGCGGAGATCCAGGAACGCATGCTGGCACCGCTGTACGAAGCGGTGTACACGCGGCTGGAGGTGGGGCCCGCCACGCGGATGCTCTCGCTCGGCTGCGGCTCCGGCCTGGCGCTGCTGATGGCCGTGGGCCGGGGCGCCGGGGTCACCGGCGTGGACACCGACCCCGACCGGCTCGCCCTCGCCCGGGCCCGGCTGTCGCCCGCGCCGGAGGACCGCGGGGCGCCGGCCGGCGCCCCGCTGCTCACGGACGCCGTGTCCGCCGCGGCGGACGACGGGCCGCACAACCTGATCACCGCGTTCACCCCGATCGGCTGCGAGGCGGGCGACGGCGAGAATCTGGTGCGGGCGCTGGAGACCGCCGTGCCGTCGGCGGACCGGCGCGCCACGGTCGTGCTGACCGGCTGGGGTCCGCCGGAGCGGTGCGCCACCGAGGCGGTGCTCCGGGTGGCCGGGCGGCTCGCCGACGACGGGCGCGGACCGGGCGGGGGCTGGCGCGGACCGCGCCGCGACGATCTGGAGGACGTGGCGTTCCGGTCCGGGCTGCGGCCGGACGGCTCCGGCCGGGTGGCCTGCCCGTTCGGCTACGCGGACATGGACAGCGCGGTACGCGGCCTGCTGTCGACCCGGCTGTTCGAGGCGGCGGTCCGGGCGACGGACCGGTGGCAGGTGGAGAAGGAGCTCACGGAGGCCCTGCACCCGCACCGGCGCCCGGACGGCACGGTGTGGATGTCCAACGTGTTCCGGTACCTGGTCTGCACGACGTGAACGTACGCCGGAGGGGGGCCCACCGCATACGGTGAGCGCCCCTCCGGCATGACGTGGAGCGAGCGTCAGCCCATGAACTTCTTGAACTCGTCCGGCAGCTCGAAGTTCTGGGCGTCCTGGCCGGCCGGGAGACCGGGGACGCCGTTCTGCGCGGCCTCGCGGCGGGCGGCCGCGGCCTGCTCCTCGGCCTTGCGCTTCATCGGGTTGCCGCTCTTGCGCTTGCCCTTGGCCTGCTTGACCTGCTTCTTCTGCCGGCCCGGACCGCCGCCCATGCCCGGCATCCCGGGCATCCCCGGCATGCCGCCGCCCTGCGCCATCTTCGACATCATCTTGCGGGCCTCGAAGAACCGCTCGACCAGCCCCTTGACGGCGGAGACCTCGGAGCCGGAGCCCTTGGCGATACGGGCCCGGCGCGAGCCGTTGATGATCGTCGGGTCGGCGCGCTCCTTCGGGGTCATCGACTTGATGATCGCGGCCATGCGGTCGATGTCGCGCTCGTCGATGTTGTTGATCTGGTCCTTGATCTGCCCCATGCCGGGCAGCATGCCGAGCAGCTTGGAGATGGAGCCCATCTTCCTGACCTGCTCCATCTGCGCCAGGAAGTCGTCGAACGTGAAGTCCTTGCCCTTGCTGGACGCCAGCTTGGAGGCCATCTTGGCGGCCTCTTCCTGGCTGAAGGTCTTCTCCGCCTGCTCGATCAGGGTGAGCAGGTCGCCCATGTCGAGGATCCGGGACGCCATGCGGTCCGGGTGGAACGCGTCGAAGTCGTCCAGCTTCTCGCCGTTCGACGCGAACATGATCTGCTTGCCCGTGACGTGGGCGATCGACAGGGCGGCACCACCGCGGGCGTCACCGTCGAGCTTGGAGAGCACCACGCCGTCGAAGCCGACGCCGTCGCGGAACGCCTCGGCGGTGTTGACCGCGTCCTGACCGATCATCGCGTCGACCACGAACAGGATCTCGTCCGGGCTGACGGCGTCGCGGATGTCCGCGGCCTGCTGCATCAGCTCCTGGTCGATGCCGAGGCGGCCGGCGGTGTCCACGATCACGATGTCGTGGACCTTGGTCTTCGCGTACTCGATGGAGTCCTTGGCGACCTGGACCGGGTCGCCGACGCCGTTGCCCGGCTCGGGGGCGTACACCGCGACACCGGCACGGTCGGCGACGACGCTCAGCTGGTTGACGGCGTTGGGGCGCTGGAGGTCGCAGGCGACGAGCAGCGGGGAGTGGCCCTGGCCCTTGAGCCAGAGACCGAGCTTTCCGGCGAGGGTCGTCTTACCGGCGCCCTGGAGACCGGCGAGCATGATCACGGTGGGCGGGTTCTTGGCGAACCGCAGCCGCCGGGTCTCGCCGCCGAGGATGGAGACGAGCTCCTCGTTGACGATCTTGACGACCTGCTGGGCCGGATTCAGCGCCTGGGAGACCTCGACGCCGCGCGCCCGCTCCTTGACGTTGGCGATGAAGGACCGGACGACGGGCAGCGCCACGTCGGCTTCGAGCAGGGCGATACGGATCTCGCGAGCCGTGGCGTCGATGTCCGCCTCGGACAAGCGGCCCTTGCCCCGGAGGTTCTTGAAAGTCGCGGCAAGGCGGTCGGAGAGAGTATCGAACACGGCGCTCGTCGGTCCTCAGGGTCGGGGGCGGGTCGGGTCAGTAGGTTCCCAGGGTATCCGGACGCCGGAGAACGCCAAGACCTCGCCCGGTTCCGGTCTCAGCCGAGCGCCCTCTCGACCTCCTGGACCAGCTCCGCCGCCCGCTTCGCCGTCAGCGGCTCCCCGTCCGCGTCCGTGACGTAGAAGGCATCCACCGCGTTGGCCCCCAGCGTCGACACGTGCGCGCTCCGCACCCGTACCGCGCTCCGCTCCAGCGCGTGCCCGATGCGGTGCAGCAGCCCGGGGGCGTCCTGGGCGCGCACCTCGATCACCGTGGCGAGCCGGGAGCCCGCCGGGGCGACCGTCACCCGGGGAGGTGGCGCCTTCATGCCGCGCCGCCGGGGGTAGGCGGCCTCGCGCTCGGCGAGGCGGGCGGGGATGTCCAGGGTGCCGTCCAGGGCGCGCACGAGGTCGGCGCGCAGCCGGTCCGCACGGGGCAGCGAGCCGTATGCGGCGGCCACCCGCCAGCTGAGCAGCAGCAGGTCCGCGGAGTCCCCCAGCTCCGTGGGCAGTTCCACGGCGCGCAGGTCGGCGGCGCGGACGGTGAGGCGGTGCAGGGCGAGGACGCCGGCGGCGGCGGGCAGCACGCCGGGCCGGTCGCGGAGCGCGATGAGGAGTTCGACGCCGACGGGTTCGGGGCCGTCCTCCTCGTGCGGGGTCTCGGTCCTGGTGTGCAGGGCGAGGACGGGGGTGCCGGTGCGCAGCGCCTCGATCGCGAGGCGTTCCTGCTCGGCGCTCGGGGCGGCGGGGCCGGGCTCCTCGGGGGCCTCCCCGGCCAGGACCTGGGCGACGCGTTCGACGAGTGCGGTGACGAGGGAGGCGCGCCAGGCGGACCAGGCGGCGGGCCCGGTGGCCAGGGCGTCGGCCTCGGTGAGTGCGTGCAGGAGCTCCAGGGTCGCGGTGGTGCCGACGGCGTCGGCGACGGCGCGGACGGTGGCGGGGTCGTCCAGGTCGCGCCGGGTGGCGGTCTCGATGAGCAGGAGGTGGTGGCGTACGAGGGTGGCGATGACGCCCACGTCGTGCTGGTCGAAGCCGATGCGGGCGGCCATGTCGCGGGCGATGACCTCACCGGCGACGGAGTGGTCGCCGGGCCAGCCCTTGCCGATGTCGTGCAGCAGGGCGGCGACCAGGAGGAGGTCGGGGCGGCCGACGCGGCGGGTGAGCGAGGCGGCGCGGACGGCAGTCTCGACCAGGTGGCGGTCGACGGTCCAGGTGTGGACGGGGTTGCGCTGGGGGCGGCAGTGGACGCGTTCCCAGTCGGGCAGGAGGCGGGTGATCAGCCCTTCGGCCTCCAGGGCCTCCCAGACGGGGATGGTGGCCTCGCCGGCGCCGAGGAGGGTGGCCAGTTCCTCGCGGGCCTCGGCCGGCCAGGGCACCGGGAGCGGCTGGGCGGTGGTGGCGAGGTGGCGTACGACGTGGCGGGAGAGCGGCAGTCCGGACTGGGCGGCCGCGGCGGCGGCGCGCAGGACGAGCACCGGGTCGCGTTCGGGCCGGGCGGTGCGGGCGAGCACGGCCTCGCCGTCGGCCTCCACGACCCCGTCGGCGAGCGGGGTCCGCTCGGGGGCGGGGGTCCGGCCGCCGCCGAGCAGGGCGCGCAGCCGGGGCCGGGCGGAGCGGGAGCGCAGGACCCGGCCGACCTCGCGCCAGGTGACGTCGGCGGCGTACGCGACGGTGCGGGCGGCCTCGTAGACCTGGCGGAGCAGGGCGTCGGCGTCGAGGAGGCCGAGGGCCTGGGCGACCTGGTCCTGTTCCTGGAGGGCGAGGCGGTCGGTGGCCCGGCCGGTGGTGAGGTGGAGGGCGTCGCGGGCGTCGAGGAGGACGCGGCGGGCCTCGGCGAGCCCTTCGCGGGGGGCGTCGGCGACCCAGGAGGCGGCAACGGCGCGCAGGGCGGTGACGTCGCGGAGGCCGCCGCGGGCCTCCTTGAGGTCGGGTTCGAGGAGGAACCGCAGTTCGCCGTGGCGTTCGGCGCGTTCGCGGCAGAGTTCCCGGAGGTCCGGGAGGCGCTTGGGTGCCTGGTTGCGCCAGTCGGCGAGGATCGCGGTGCGCAGGGAGGCGACGAGGCCGAGATCGCCGGCGACGGGGCGGGCGTCGAGCAGTCCGAGCTGCGCCTTGAGGTCGTCGGCGGCGGTCCCGCGGGCCTCGGCGGGGGTGCGTACGGAGTGGTCGAGGGCGAGGCCCAGGTCCCAGACGGGGTACCAGATCCGGTCGGCGAGGGCGGCGACGGCCGTGGCGTCGGCGGTGCCGTCGTGCAGCAGGAGGAGGTCGAGGTCGCTGCGCGGGGAGAGCTCGCCCCGGCCGTAGCCGCCGACGGCGACGAGGGCGGCGCCCCGGACACCGGCGTGCCGGGCGGCGCCGGTGAACAGGGTGGTGAGCCAGTCGTCGGTGAGGGCGGCGAGGGCCGCACGGCGCGGCGGCCCGGGCCGCTCCTTCTCCTGGAGAAGGCGCAGCCGGGCCGCCGCGTAGCCGCTGGGGCGCGAGTCCTCGGATTCGGTGGTCGCTTCGGTGCTCGTCACCCAGCTGCCCTTTCCGTGTGCGGAACCGTGCGAAACAGTCGGTGGGGGCCGGTCAGAGGGCGTCCGGGCCGCGTTCGCCCGTACGGACCCTGACGGCGGACTCGACGGGGACGGTCCAGACCTTGCCGTCGCCGATCTTGCCGGTGCGGGCGGCCTTGACGACGACGTCGAGGAGCTGTTCGGCGTCCTCGTCCTCGACCAGGACCTCGATGCGGATCTTGGGGACGAGGTCGACGGTGTACTCGGCGCCCCGGTAGACCTCGGTGTGGCCGCGCTGACGTCCGTAGCCGCTGGCCTCGGTGACGGTGAGGCCCTGGACGCCGAACGCCTGGAGGGCTTCCTTGATCTCGTCGAGGCGGTGGGGCTTCACGACTGCGGTGATGAGCTTCATGCGTCCACCTTCTTGTTCGTCGGGGCGGCCGGGCCGGGGGCGGGGGTGGCGGAACGGGAGGCCGCGCCGCCGCCGGCGCCGCTGAAGTCGTACGCGGTCTCGGCGTGTTCGACCTGGTCGATGCCGGAGACCTCGTCGTCCTCGTCCACGCGCATCCCGAGGATCTTGTCGACCAGGAAGGCGAGGAGCGCGGAGACGACGAGAGAGTACGCGAGGACCGCGAAGACGCCGACGGCCTGCTTGCCGAGCTGGTCGAGCCCGCCGCCGTAGAAGAGGCCCTTGGCGTCGGACTGGACGCCTCCGGTGGCGAAGAGGCCGACGAGCAGGGAGCCGATGATGCCGCCGACGAGGTGGACGCCGACGACGTCCAGGGAGTCGTCGTAGCCGAACCTGTACTTGAGGCCGACGGCCATGGCGCACAGCACACCGGCGATGGCGCCGACCGCGATGGCGCCGAGCGGGCTGACCGCGCCGCCGGCCGGGGTGATGGCGACGAGTCCGGCGACCGCGCCGGAGGCGGCGCCGAGGGTGGTGAAGGCGCCGTGGCGGATCTTCTCGTAGGCGAGCCAGGCGAGCATCGCCGCACCGGTGGCGACCTGGGTGTTGACGAACATGACCGCGCCCACGCCGTCGTCGTTGCCGAGCCAGGAGCCGGCGTTGAAGCCGAACCAGCCGAACCAGAGGAGACCGGCGCCGAGCATGACGAGCGGCAGGCTGTGCGGCCGCATCGGGTCCTTCTTGAAGCCGACGCGCTTGCCGATCACCAGGATCACGCCGAGGGCGGCGGCACCCGCGTTGATGTGGACGGCCGTACCGCCGGCGAAGTCGATGACGCCGAGCTCGAACAGCCAGCCGCCGGCGCCCCACACCCAGTGCGCGACCGGGAAGTAGACGACGGTGACCCACAGCGTGATGAACAGGGCCCAGGAGGTGAACTTGACGCGGTCGGCGAGGGCACCGCTTATCAGCGCGGGTGTGAGGACGGCGAACATCAGCTGGAACACGGCGAAGACGTAGACCGGGATGGTGTAGCCGTCCCAGAGCTCCGTGACGCCGATCCCGCTGAGGCCGAGGAAGTCCTGGCTCCAGCCGATGACGGATCCGGCGTCGGTCCCGAAGGCGAGGCTGAAGCCGTACAGCACCCACAGGACCGTGACGATCCCGAGGCTGATGAAGCTCATCATCAGCATGTTGAGGGTGCTCTTGACGCGGACCATGCCTCCGTAGAAGAAGGCGAGGGCCGGGGTCATGAGCATCACCAGGGCCGAGCAGATGAGCATGAAGCCGGTGTTGGCGGCAGACAGCGTCGGGGTGTCTGCGGCAAGCGTCGTGATGCCTGGGGGCATCGGCGTCTCCTCGTCGTCGGTGCGGCCGCGTGCGGGCGGTGGGGGCACAACCACTGCGGGACCACTGGGGAACGTGCGGGCCGGTTATGAGCCACGAGGTTCGCCCAGCGCCGTTTCGGCCGGTGCGCCGCGATGTTTCGCGGCAGTGACGAAGGGATGCGACGTGTTACGTCCCCATGAACCGCGCGTGCCGTACCCACGCTCGCGCCCACTCTGCGGCCCGGGCCGCATACGGTGCGGTTACGACGCTCCGGCAGGGGAACGACCACACGAACCGGCCACGGCGATCACCCGTTGACCTGGCAATGGGGGGAGCCGAAGTCGGTCTGTGCTGGGTGATCGTCGTGGCCGGGGTCTGAGGGCCCGGTGGCCGTCGCTAGACGGTTTCCACGGTCTCGGGCAGCTGTTCGATGAGGAGTTCGGTGAGCCGGGCGACCTCGGGCACGTCCCCGTAGTCCCTGGCGGCGGTGTCGACGGTCTTGCGGAGCCGGGTGTTGACCCGCTCGGAGCGCACCTTCCTGGCGACGCGCAGAGCCCGTTCGGCCGGTGCGGTGGACGCCTCGGGCTCGCCCTTGAGGAGGTGGACGGTGGCGAGGCCGATCAGGTTGAGCGCGTAGGAGCGCTGGTGCTCGTCGTCCTCGCCGAAGAGCTGGACCGCCCGCTCCATGACGGGCTCGGCGAGCGAGGCGTACGTGGGGCTGCGGCCGGCCACGTAGGCGAGGTCCCGGAACGAGTGCGAGTTCTCGCCGTTGAGCTCGGCCTCGGAGAAGAAGCGGATCCAGTCGGGCTCCGGCTCGCCGTCGACCCCGGCGTCAAGGAAGGTGTCCTCGGCCATGCGGACCGCCCGCTTGCACTTGCTGGGCTGGCCCATGTTGGCGTAGGCGCGGGCCTCCATCGCGTACAGCATGGCCTGCGTGCGCGGGGTCGCGCAGTCGCGGCTGCCGTACTGGGCGAGGTGGATCAGCTCCAGGGCGTCGTCGGGGCGGCCGAGGTGGATCATCTGCCGGCTCATGCTGGACAGCACGTACGACCCGAGCGGCTTGTCGCCGGCCTCCTTCGCGGCGTGCAGGGCGAGCACGAAGTACTTCTGGGCGGTGGGCTGGAGGCCGACGTCGTAGCTCATCCAGCCCGCCAGCTCGGCCAGTTCGGCGGCGCAGCGGAAGAGGCGCTTGGAGGTGGCGGCCGGCTGGGGCTCCTGGAGCAGGTCGGTGACCTCGTGGAGCTGGCCGACGACGGCCTTGCGGCGCAGTCCGCCGCCGCACTGCGCGTCCCACGAGCGGAACATCGCGGTGGTCGACTCCAGCAGGTCCAGCTCGGGTCCGGAGAGCCGCGACGGACGGCGGGCGGCGGCGGGTTCCGGTTCGGCGGCGGGGGCGGCCGCGACCGGCACCAGCCAGCGCTGCATGGGCTCGATGAGCGCGGGGCCGGCGGCGAGGGCGAGGGAGCTGCCGAGGAAGCCCCGGCGGGCGAGCATCAGGTCGCTCCGCGAGAACTCGCTGAGCAGGGCGACGGTCTGCGGGCCCGCCCAGGGCAGGTCCACACCGGCCACGGAGGGTGCCTGGTGCGGGGTGCGCAGCCCCAGGTCCTCGACGGCGACGACGCTGCCGAAACGCTCCGAGAACAGCTCGGACAGGATGCGCGGGATCGGCTCGCGCGGCTGCTCGCCGTCCAGCCAGCGCCGCACCCGGGAGGTGTCGGTGCTGATGTGGTGGGCGCCCATCTGGCGCGCCCGGCGGTTCACCTGCCGTGCCAGCTCGCCCTTCGACCAGCCGCTGCGCACGAACCATGATCCCAGTTGCCCGTTCGGGCGCTTGCCGGCGTTCGTCTCGCCTGCGCCGCTGCCACTCACGGATAAGCCCCCATCCCGCCGAATACGTGTCGCGCGAAGCATTATCAGAATGCCTCGAACTCATGTTGCCCGTACGGGCATTGGGCCCGATCGAACAGAGAACCGGGTTGCCTGCGGCATACCCACGGGCGCACATACTTCCATGGTTCGTGTACCGACGGTAATCCTGCGATCACGGGCCCCGCGAGGCCCTTTGCGTAATCGCCACCATTCGCCACCCCTTCGATTGAACGCCACCCCCGTGGGCCGCGATTCACTTGACAGGACGATTCGTACGGGCGCGAGGAAGCGCCCGGGGGCGCGCGGGCGGTTGCACGCTCCTCGTCGTAACCACCGGCGAACCGGACCCGTTGGAGGGGGCATGGGCTTCACGATCGGAATCCGCGAGATGCGCACCGGCGCACGGCGTCGCGCCCGTGCCGCCGCCGGCGGTACGGAGGTGGCGGAGTACACCGGCCTGTGGGGCTGGGCCGTGGTGCCCGGGGCCCGCGCGGTGGGCGGCGTCTGCTCCTGCGGGGCCCCCGGCTGCACGGCCCCGGGCGCCCATCCGCTGGAGTTCGCCCGGGAGGTGCCCGCCGGGGCGACGCTCGACGCGGCGGCACGCGCCTGGGCCGAGGTGCCGGGCGCCTCGCTGATGCTCCCCGTGGGCCGGAGCTTCGACGTGCTCGACGTGGCGGAGGGGGCCGGGCGCCGGGCCCTGGTCCGGATGGAGCGGATGGGCCTGCCGCTGGGCCCGGTCTCGGTGACCCCGCAGGGCCGGGCGCAGTTCTTCGTCGCGCCAGGGGCCGCCGACGAGCTGCCCCGGCTGCTGTACCGGATGGGCTGGGACGACGCGGGGCTCGATCTGCGGGCGCTCGGCCCGGGCAGCCACATCACGGCGCCGCCCTCGGACCGGGGCGGGCTCGGACCGGTCCGCTGGCTGCGGGCGCCGGGGCCCGACAGCGCGACGCCGCCGGAGGCCCGGCTGCTGCTGGGCACGCTGGCGTACCTCTGCCACCGGTGGGCGGCGCCCTGCGGCTGAGCCGCGTACCGTCCGCACAGCAGGAAGCCCGGCCGCACGCGGCGGCCGGGCTTCCAGGCTGTCCAGTGGGGGTCAGTCCCCGATCAGCGCGTCCACGAACGCCTCCGGCTCGAACGGGGCCAGGTCGTCCGGGCCCTCGCCGAGTCCGACGAGCTTGACCGGGACGCCCAGCTCGCGCTGGACGGCGATGACGATGCCGCCCTTGGCGGTGCCGTCCAGCTTGGTGAGGACGATGCCGGTGATGTCGACCACCTCGGCGAAGACCCGCGCCTGCACGAGGCCGTTCTGCCCGGTGGTGGCGTCCAGGACGAGCAGCACCTCGTCCAGCGGGCCGTGCTTCTCCACGACCCGCTTGACCTTGCCCAGCTCGTCCATGAGCCCGGTCTTGGTGTGCAGCCGGCCGGCGGTGTCGATGAGCACCACGTCGGCGCCCTCGGCGATGCCCTCCTTGACGGCGTCGAAGGCGATGGACGCCGGGTCGCCGCCCTCGGGGCCGCGCACGGTACGGGCACCGACCCGCTCGCCCCAGGTCTGGAGCTGGTCGGCGGCGGCGGCGCGGAAGGTGTCGGCCGCGCCGAGCACGACGCTGCGGCCGTCGGCGACGAGCACCCGGGCCAGCTTGCCGGTGGTGGTGGTCTTACCGGTGCCGTTGACGCCGACGACCATCACGATGCCGGGGGTCTCCAGGCCGCCCTCCGTCTTCACGGCGCGGTCGAAGCCGGTGCCGAGCTGGGCGAGCAGCTCCTCGCGGAGCAGGCCGCGCAGCTCCTCGGGCGTGCGGGTGCCGAGCACGCGGACGCGCTCGCGGAGGCGCTCGACCAGCTCCTGGGTGGGGACGACGCCGACATCGGCGGTGAGGAGGGTGTCCTCGACCTCCTCCCAGGTGTCCTCGTCCAGATTGTCCCGGGACAGGAGCGCGAGGAGCCCCTTGCCGAGGGTGTTCTGCGAGCGGGCGAGGCGGGCGCGCAGCCGGACGAGCCGGCCGGCGGTGGGCTCGGGGACGTCGAGCGCGGGGGCGGCGGGCGCCTCCGGCTCCGCGGTCTCCGGTCCGGCCTCGGCGGGCGGGGCCGCGACGTCCTCGATGGTGCGGCGCGATTCCTCGCGCGGCTCTTCGGCCTCCTCGCCGACACGGGGCTCGGCGGGAGGTGTGATGGTCGGCGTGCTCGACGGTGCCGGGGGCAGCTGCTTCTTCTTGCGGCTGCTGACCACGAGCCCGCTGATCACGCCGACCGCGACCAGGGCGATGACTACAGCAAGGATGACGAATTCCATAACCCACCCAGTATCAGTCACCCGGGCCGGCAAACGGGGAAGGGACGGGTGCGGCACAGGATCGCCGGCCCGTGCGACCTCGTGGTCATTACGACCGGTATGCCGGAAAGGTACGATCCCGGTCGTGGAGACCCGTGGCCTGGACCCCGTGCCCGACGAGGAGCGCACCGGCCGGGTCCGCGCCCTCTTCCCCACCTGGGCCACGGCCAACATGACCGTGCTGCTGCTCACGGTGGGCGCGGGGCTCGTCGTGCTGAACGGGCTGAATTTCTGGCAGGTGCTGGTGGCGGCCGTGGTGGCGCCGCTGATCTCGTTCGGCCTGGTCGGCTTCGTCTCGCTGGCCGGGAAGCGCGGCGGGGCCCCGGGCATGGCGCTGTCGCGGGCGGTCTTCGGCGTACGGGGCAATCTGGCGCCGGGGGCGCTGATCTGGGTGGCGCGGTGGGGCTGGGAGACGATGAACGCGGTCACCGGCGCGTACGCCCTGCTGACCGTGGGCGAGGTGCTGTTCGGGGTCCGCAGCACGCCCGCGCTGATCATGGCGACGCTGCTCGCGTTCGTGGCGGCGAGCTTTCTGCTGTCGGGGCTCGGGCTGCGGGCGCTGCGGGTGTGCTGCACGTGGTCGGCGTATCTCTTCGGCGCCTTCAGCCTCCTGGTGCTGGCACATCTGGCCGTGGCGGTGCCGTGGCGCGCGGTGCTCGACCGGCCGGCGGGACCGGTGCCGATGGTGATCGCGGGCATCGGCACGCTGACGGCCGGGGGGATCAGCTGGGCGCCGTCCGGTCCGGACTTCGCCCGCTATCTGCCGCGTTCCGCGCCGGGCCGGGCGATGGTCGCGGCGACGGTGGGCGGGGCGCTGGTGGTGCTGGTGCCGCTGGTGGTGATGGGGGCGGTGATGGCGGTGCGGGCGCCGGAACTCGCGCTGACCCGCGACCCGGTCTCCTTCATCGGCGTCCTGCTGCCGACCTGGCTCTCCGCCCCGTACCTCGCGGTCGCGGTCACGGGCATGGTGCTGATCAACGCGCTGTCGATGTACTCGGCCGGGTTCACCGCGCAGACCCTCGGCTTCACCGTGCCGCGCGCCTGGGCCGTCGGGGTGAACGCGGCGATCAGCCTGTTCCTCGGCGCGCTCCTGATGATGGTGGCCGGCAGCTTCATCGACGCCTTCGTGTCGTTCCTGCGTCTGCTCGCGGTGACGTTCTCGGCGTGGATCGGGGTCTTCGCCACGGACATGCTGCGCGGCCGCGCCTACGATCCGGCGGCGCTCGTGGACACCGGCCGGGGCAGTGCGTACTGGTACACGGGAGGCGTCGCGTGGCCCGCCGTCGCCGCGTGGGGCGCGGGTCTCGCGGTGGGGCTGCTGTTCACCGGCGTGGAGTGGTTCACCGGTCCGCTGGCCGCTACCTGGCCGGGCCGCAGCGGCCTGGGCTGGGCGGCCACGGCGCTCGTCTCGGGCGGCCTGTACGCGATCCTGCCGCGCCCGGGCCGCCCTGACGAAACGGCCTAGCCCATCTCTTCGAGCGCCTTGCCCTTGGTCTCCTTCACGAACTTGATGACGAAGGGGATCGAGAGCGTCGCGAAGCAGGCGTAGATGATGTACGTGCCCGAGAGGTTCCAGTCCGCGAGGCTCGGGAAGCTGGCGGTGATCGCCCAGTTGGCGATCCACTGCGCGGACGCGGCGACGCCGAGCGCGGCGGCGCGGATGCGGTTGGGGAACATCTCGCCGAGGAAGACCCAGACCACCACACCCCACGACAGGGCGAAGAAGAGCACGAAGACGTGGGCGGCGACGAGGGCGACCGCACCCTGGGCGGTCGGGAGCTTGCCGTCGACCAGGTCGGCGGAGAAGGCCCACGCCTCGAAGGCGAGGGCGACGGCCATGCCGCAGGAGCCGACGAGGGCGAGCGGGCGGCGGCCGACGCGGTCCACCAGGATCATCGCGATGACGGTACCGATGATGTTGACGATCGACGTGGTGAACGACCAGAAGAACGAGTCGGTCGGGTCGATGCCGACGGACTGCCACAGCGTCGCCGAGTAGTAGAACGCGACGTTGATGCCGACGAGCTGCTGGAACACCGAGAGGCCGATGCCGACCCAGACGATCGGCAGGAAGCCGAAGCGACTGCCCAGCAGGTCCTTGAAGCTGGACTTGTGCTCACGGCGCATCGCCGTCTCGATCTCCTCGACCCTCGCGTCGAGGTCGACGTCCTTGCCCTCGACCTCTTCGAGGATCTTCCGGGCCCGTTCCCGCTTGCCGATGGAGAGCAGGAAGCGCGGCGACTCGGGGATCGCGAACGAGAGCAGCCCGTAGAGGATGGCGGGCACGACCATCACACCGAGCATCCACTGCCAGGCTTCGAGCCCGCCGATCTTGCCGCGCTGGTCGCCGTCGGCGATCTGCAGGATGCCGTAGTTGACGAGCTGGGAGATGGCGATGCCGATGACGATCGCGGCCTGCTGGAAGGAGCCGAGGCGGCCCCGGTAGGCGGGCGGCGAGACCTCGGCGATGTAGGCGGGGCCGATCACCGAGGCCATGCCGATCGCGAAGCCGCCGATGATGCGCCACATCGCCAGGTCCCAGAGCGCGAACGGGAGCGCGGAGCCCACGGCGCTGATGGTGAACAGGACGGCGGCGATCTGCATGCAGCGGATGCGCCCGATGCGGTCGGCGATCCGGCCGGCCGTGGCGGCGCCGATCGCGCAGCCGATGAGCGCGATGGCGATGACCTGGGCGAGCGTTCCCGAGCCGATGTCGTAACGGTGGCGGATCGCCTCGACGGCGCCGTTGATCACGGAGCTGTCGTAGCCGAAGAGGAAGCCGCCCATCGCAGCCGCGGCGGTGATGAAGATGACATGGCCGAGATGGTCCGGGTGGGCCGTTCGGGCCCCGGACTCCGGTCCGGATCCGGGCGATGTACTGGTCACGAAAGTCCTCCCTGGGGCGGGACCGCGGCATCGGACATGGGTGAGCTGGTCTCAAGTGGCGCACATCTTCGGCCCCGCCACCACTCGGCTACCCCCGCGCTCAGCGAAGACGCTGACTGATCACCTTCGAGACGCCGTCGCCCTGCATCGACACCCCGTAGAGCGCGTCGGCGACCTCCATCGTCCGCTTCTGGTGCGTGATCACGATGAGCTGCGAGCTCTCCTGGAGCTCCTCCATGATCCGGATCAGCCGCTGGAGGTTGGTGTCGTCCAGCGCCGCCTCGACCTCGTCCATCACGTAGAACGGGCTGGGCCTCGCCTTGAAGATCGAGACCAGCAGCGCCACGGCCGTCAGGGACCTTTCGCCGCCGGACAGCAGGGAGAGCCGCTTGACCTTCTTGCCCGGCGGCCGGGCCTCCACGTCGACACCGGTGGTCAGCATGTGGTCGGGATCGGTCAGGATCAACCGCCCCTCACCGCCGGGGAAGAGCCGCGAGAAGACGCCTTCGAACTCGCGCGCCGTGTCCCGGTACGCCTCCGTGAACACCTGCTCGACCCGCTCGTCGACCTCCTTGACGACCTGGAGCAGGTCGGCCCGGGTCTTCTTCAGGTCCTCCAGCTGCTCGGAGAGGAACTTGTGCCGCTCCTCCAGTGCGGAGAACTCCTCCAGGGCGAGCGGATTCACCTTCCCGAGTTGCTGGTACGCCCGTTCGGCCGAGCGGAGCCGCTTCTCCTGCTCGGCCCTGACGAACGGCCGCGGCAGGTTACGCGGATGCTCCGGGTCCTCCGGCAGCTCCTCGCCCTCGGCGGGCGGCGACGGCGGCACCGGCTGGTCGGGGCCGTACTCCGCCACCAGACCGGCCGGCTCGACGCCCAGCTCCTCCAGCGCCTTCGTCTCCAGCTGCTCCATCCGCAGCCGCTTCTCGGCACCCAGCACCTCACCCCGGTGCACCGAGTCCGTCAGCTTGTCCAGCTCCCCCTTGAGGTCCCGGCCCCGCAACCGCTCCGCCGCCAGCTCGCGCTCCCGCTCCCCCTTGGACGCCTCGGCCGCCGCCCGCTCCCGCTCCGCCCGTACGACGGACACCTCGACGTGCGCGAGCAGCTGCCGGGCCCCCGAGGCCACCGCCGCCGCCACCTCCGCCTCGTGGCGCAGCCGGGCGCGCCGCCGCTCGGCCCGGGCCCGCGCCTCGCGCTCGGCGCGCGCGGCCCGGTCCAGCGAGTCGGCGCGCCCGGCGAGGGCCTTGACGCGTTCCTCGTGCGTACGGACCTGGAGGCGGGCCTCCATCTCGGTCTGGCGGGCGTTGGCACCGTCGGCCGCGAGCCGGTCGCGCACGCCGGTGTCCGGTTCGTCGTCGGCGCCGTCCCCGGCCGCCTCCTCGGCGACGAGCAGCCGTTCGGCCAGCTCCTCCGCCTCCTCGGTGGCCCGCTCCAGCGCCTCCTGGGCCCGGGCGGCGGAGGCGTCCATGCGCTCGGCCTCACCTGCGGCGCCCCGCGCCTGACCGGCGAGGCGGCCGAGCTGCTGGGCGACCCCGGACCGCTCCCGCTCGACGGCCCTGCGCCGCTCCCCCAGCTCCTCGACCAGGGCCGCCGACTCGGTCCGCCGCGCGGCCGCGAGCCGCTGGGCCTCGGCCAGTCCGGTGCAGCGCACGGCGAGCCCGGCTAGTTCGGCGGCGGCCTCGTCCACGGACGCCTGCACTTCGAGGAGGCTGGGCGCCCCCGCGGAGCCGCCGTGCGCGAAGTGGGCGGAGAGCAGGTCGCCCTCGCCGGTCACCGCGGTCAGCTCCGGGTGCGCGGCGACCAGGTCCTCGGCGTCCTCCAGGGTCGCGACGACCACCATGTCCCGCACCAGCCTGCGGACGGCGGCCACCAGTTCGGCGGGGCCGCTGACGAGATCGGCGACGGCGGGAGTACCGACGGGCGCCACGGGCTCCGGTGCCCCGTCATCGGCCCGCCGTACCCCGCCGAGGAGCAGGGCCGCGCGGCCCGCGTCCTGCTTGCGCAGCAGCCGGATCGCCTCGGCCGCCGTGGCCGGGTCCGTGACCGCGACGGCGTCCGCCGCCGCGCCCAGCGCCGCGGCCACCGCGACCTCGTGGCCCGGGGCCACCGTCAGCAGTTCGGCGGCGGGCCCGAGCAGGCCGGTGAGCCGGCCGCGGGCCCCGAGCAGCGCCCCCGTGCCGTCCTTGCGCCGCAGCCCGAGGGCGAGTGCGTCGTGCCGGGCCGCTACGGCGGCGCGCCGGCGTTCGGCGGCGGTGGCCTCCTCGCGGGCCCGGGAGTGCGCCGCCTCGGCCTCCTTCAGCGCGCGGCGGGCGGCTTCGTGCTGTTCGCCGAGTTCGGTGTCCCCGGCGTCCAGGCCGTCGACCTCGGCCTTCAGCTCCTCGTACTCCTCCTGGGCGGCGACGGCCCGCTCCCGGGCCTCGTCGCGGGAGGCGGAGAGCCGGTCGATCTCCGCCTGGGCGGAACCGGCGCGGCTGCGGGCGGCGTTGACCTGGCCGTGCAGCCGGGCGAGCCCTTCGCGGCGGTCGGCGAGGGCGCGGGCGGCGTCCTTGAGACGGCGCTCCTCGGCCGCCAACTCGCTTTCGAGCCGGGCACGGTGGGAGGCGGTGTCGTCCAGCGCGTGTTCCGCCGCTTCCAGGGCGGCGGTCAGCTCTGCCTCCTGCTCGCGGATGCGGGCGGCCTCGCGCTCCATGTCCTCGGGGTCGCGGCCCCGGCGCTCCTCCTCGGGCGGCGCGGTGGCGCTCTTCACCCGGGCGTCGGCCAGCGAGATCGTGCCGCGTACCCGTTCGGCGAGCTGCGACAGCTCGTACCAGGTCTGCTGGGCGCGCTGGAGCCTGGGCGTCAGCCGCCGTACCTGGTCCTCCAGTTCGGCCTCGCGGGCGAGGGCGCCCTTGAGCTCCGCCTCGGCGGCCTCCCGGCGCTGTCTGAGCGCGGCCTCGTCGGCGATCTCGCTGCGCAGGGCGGTGCGCAGCGTCACGAGGTCGTCGGCGAGGAGGCGCAGCCTGGCGTCGCGCAGGTCGGCCTGGATGACGGCGGCCCGGCGGGCCACGGCCGCCTGCCGGCCGAGGGGCTTCAGCTGTCTGCGCAGCTCGTCGGTGAGGTCCTGGACCCTGGCGAGGTTCGCCCCCATCGCGTCCAGCTTCCGCAGCGCCTTCTCCTTGCGCTTGCGGTGCTTGAGGACGCCGGCCGCCTCCTCGATGAAGGCGCGGCGGCCCATGGGGTCGGCGTGCAGGACGGAGTCCAGCTGGCCCTGGCCGACGATGACGTGCATTTCGCGGCCGATACCGGAGTCGGAGAGGAGTTCCTGGATGTCCAGCAGCCGGCAGGTGTCGCCGTTGATCTGGTATTCGCTGCCGCCGTTGCGGAACATGATCCGCGTAATGGTGACTTCGGCGTACTCGATGGGGAGGGCGCCGTCGGAATTGTCGATGGTCAGCGAGACTTCGGCCCGGCCGAGCGGCGGGCGGCCGGTGGTCCCGGCGAAGATCACGTCCTCCATCTTGCCGCCGCGCAGGGATTTCGCGCCCTGTTCTCCCATGACCCAGGAGAGCGCGTCCACCACATTGGATTTGCCCGACCCGTTGGGCCCGACGACGCAGGTGATGCCGGGTTCGAACCGCAGCGTCGTGGCGGAGGCGAACGACTTGAAACCGCGCAGGGTCAGGGCCTTGAGGTGCACGCCGCCGGACTCTACCTTTCGCTCTCGGTTTCGCTGATGAAGGTGCAGGGCACATCAGACGGTAAGGGAAGGGGTGTATGTCCGGGGCGGGACCTGCGCGAGGCCGGGGGGAAAAGAAAGAAGGGACGCCGAAGCGTCCCCTGTGATTCTGTGGATCAGGCGGTACCGCACGCGTACCCGCGACGCGACGGAGAATGCGGGTGTGCCGTGCGGGTCAGGTCGTCGTGCCGGTCAGGTCAGTGCCGGCTCCGCCTGGGGTACGTCGATGTCGATGCTGTCGAGCAGCGACTGGTGCTGAGCGGCGGCGTTCAGCGCGTCGTTCTCCTCCTGAATCCGTACGAGCTCGGATTCGAGGTCCTGGACGCGCTGCTGGAGCCGTCGCATCTCGGCGAGGAGTCGCGGGTCGGAACCGCCGACGTAACCGAGAAGCGCCTTTGCCATGATGGATGGTCCTCCACAATGAGTGACCGACCGATGCGGTGTGGGTCGTGAGGGATCGCACCCGCGGTGTTCGGCAGTGCTCACTGTCACTGCTGTCCTGCTGCCTACCAGCTCTGCCGAACAGCTGAGGTGCGCGGGGATTTCAGAGTCTCACCAAAAAGTTTGACGGTCAACACGATCACACCCCGCAGAGGCGGGCGTCCCGGGGCGCGCGGCGAGACGATCATGCGGCGCGGCTCTCCGACGGGGCCCTCAGGGGTACGGAGATCATCCTTTGGGCGGCAGCCTGGCATGCCAACCGAATCTTGGCAACCATCCGGACATTCCGCAGGTCATTTCATGTGTACGCGCGACGGGGGCGTATGCCGTCACCACCCGCCGCGCATCGAACACGGGCCGAACACGAGCCCTTTCCCGGGCCTTTCGGGAGCGGTCTCAGCGGATCGCGAATCCGTCGTATCCGCCGCGCGGCGTGTCCCATATCTCAGTCACGCCGTCGACTCGGCCGGGTGTGTCGTCGGAACGGAGCCAATCGAGAAGACGGTGGCAATTGTCACGCCGGCCCTCCGCCACGACCTGCACCCGGCCGTCGTCCAGATTGAGGGCGAAACCGGTGAGGCCACCGATCTCCAAAGCGTTTGCCCTGGTGAACCAGCGGAAGCCTACTTGCTGTACTCGGCCGCGTACCCAAGCGGTAAGCCGTACATCTTCGTTCATGCCCGAACGCTATCGGTCCCCTTGCGTTCGGAGCACGTTCCGGCGACTCGCCATGGCGTACAGTCCCCTCGCAAAAGCTTCACTCATTCGGGTGAGCACGGGCGTCGAAAACGACGTCCAGGTCGTCAGAAGGGCACAGCAGATGGGACGCCATCGACGCAGCGCCGCAGTCCCCGCCGCTGAGGAGAACGCGGACGGGGTCTCGGCCCGGCACCGCGGGACGGGCCGCAGGAAGCGGTCCGCGATCCCCGTGCGCACCGGACTCATAGGCGTCTCGGCGGCCGTGGCCGTCGGCGCCGTCGCCGTGGCGTCGGGTCTGCTGCCCGGCGGGGACAGCTACACCGTGGGCGGCGGTCCGGCCGCCGACCAGATCCGTTCCCAGGCCGCCCCGGACCTGCTCACCCAGGGGGGCATCACCGCATCGCCCTCCGACCGCTCCTCCGCTTCGGCGCCGGCGAGCCGGGGCACCGAACGCCCTGCCGCGCCCAAGAAGTCGCACTCCGCGACGTCGAAGCCCTCCGATTCGGCCTCGCCCGGCGCCTTCCACTCGCCCTCCGCTTCGCACTCCGCTTCTGCCTCGCACTCGAAGACGGCCAAGCCCTCCACGTCCGCGTCGCCGTCGAAGACCGCGTCCGGGAAGAAGGAGTCGGCCGGGAAGAAGAAGTCGGCCGAACCCTCCTCCTCGACGTCGAAGGCCCCGGCCACGAAGGCCGCGAAGAGCTCGGCGCCGGCCGCCCCGAAGTCCTCCGCGCCGGCCCCGTCGAAGAGCAGCACGCCGAAGTCCACCGCCGCCTCGGCCCAGGCCGCGATCCTGGCCCTCGTCAACGAGGAGCGCGGAAAGGTCGGGTGCAGCCCGGTCACCGCGAGCGCTTCGCTCGCCTCGCTCGCCCAGGACTTCAGCGACGACATGGCTGCGCGCGGCTTCTTCGACCACACGGACCCCGACGGCAAGACCCCCTGGGACCGGGCGGACGCGGCCGGTGTCCCGGGCCTCGGCGGCGAGAACATCGCCCGCGGACAGGCCGACGCGCAGGCTGTGATGGACGCCTGGATGAACAGCGACGGCCACCGCGCAAACATTCTCAATTGCGATTACAAGACGCTCGGCGTCGGCGTCCACTACGGGGCCGGCGGCCCCTGGTGGACCCAGGACTTCGGCTTCTGACCCGAGGCACCGCCGTACGCGCCATCTCGTACGCCCCACTCGCCTCCCCCGGATCACACTGACTCAGGGAAAGCGCTGTGCGGGCGTACGCTGGTTTCATGGACCAGAGCACCGCACCGGAGACGTCAATGGACGACCTGCCCTTCGACGTGTTCTCGAAGCAGTGCCCCTCGCGCGGTCTGCTCGAACACGCCACCGGCCGCTGGGGCGCCCTCACGCTCGGCGCCCTGTACGAGGAGAGCCTGCGGTTCAACGCGCTGCGCCGCCGGGTCGACGGGGTGAGCGAGAAGATGCTCTCCCAGACGCTGCACGCGCTGGAGCGGGACGGCCTGGTGCACCGCGAGGCCCAGCTCGTCAACCCGCCCCGGGTGGACTACGAGCTGACCCCGCTGGGCCACGAGGTCGCGGAGCGGCTGCTCGGCCTGATCCACTTCGTGGAGGGCCGGATGCCCGAGGTCCTGGCGGCCCGGGCCCGCTACGACGCCCGGGAAACTAGGGCCTGACGCGCGGCGGGCGCTGGCAGCGGGGGCAGTAGTAGCTGGACCGGTTCATCCAGGGGCGCCGGGCCATCGGCGTACCGCAGCGGTGGCAGGGCTCGCCCTCGCGGCCGTAGGCGTCGAGCGAACGGTCGAAGTAGCCCGACTCACCGTTCACGTTCACGTAGAGGCTGTCGAAGCTGGTGCCGCCCTGGGTCAGGGCCGCGTTCATCACGTCGCGGACGTGGCCGAGGAGTTCGGCGGACTTGGGGCGGGTGAGCGTCGCGGTCGGCCGGTCGTAGTGCAGCCGGGCGCGCCACAGCGCCTCGTCCGCGTAGATGTTGCCGACCCCGCTGATCAGCGACTGGTCGAGCAGCGCACGCTTGATCGTCGTACGGCGCAGTCGCAGCGCCGTGTGGAAGGCGGCGTCGTCGAACGCCGGGTCCAGTGGGTCGCGGGCGATGTGCCCGATGATGTCGGGCAGCCCGTCCGGGGTGTTCTCGTGGAGCGAGAGGCCGCCGAAGGTGCGCTGATCCACGAAGCGCAGTTCGGTGCCGACCGCGTCGGCGAACCGGATCCTGACCCGCAGATGCTTCTCGTCCGGCGCCCCCTCGGGCTGGACGAGCAGCTGACCGCTCATGCCCAGGTGGCCGAGGAGCGAGCCGGCCGCCTCGTCCAGCGGCACCCACAGGTACTTGCCCCGGCGCATCGCCGTCCCGAACCGCGTCCCCGTGAGCCGGGCCGCGAAGTCCACGCCGCCCGCGAGGTGGCGACGGACCGCGCGCGGATGCAGGACCTCGACCTCACCGGCCGTCCGCCCGGCGACCCAGCGTTCCAGGCCTCGGCGGACGACTTCGACCTCGGGCAGTTCGGGCACGGCACGGCTCCTGGGACGAAAGGCGTACGGGGAAAGGAAGAACCCCCCGGTGCACGGCGGCACCGGGGGGTTCTCACATGCTCAGGCCGGAGCGACGTCCGTGGACGGGGCGGGGTCGGCAGGGGTGTCGGCGGCCCCTCCGTCGACGACGGCCTTCGCCGCCGCCTCCCGCGCCTCGGCGGCGGCGGTGATCTCGCGCCAGGCGGACTCGGCCGCCTGCTGCTCCGCTTCCTTCTTGCTACGGCCGGTGCCGGTGCCGTACGAGACACCACCGACGCGAGCAGCAGCAGTAAAGGTCTTCTCGTGGTCCGGGCCGGTCTCCGTGACGAGGTACTCGGGGACTCCGAGGCTCTCGCTCGCGGTGAGCTCCTGGAGGCTGGTCTTCCAGTCCAGGCCGGCGCCGAGGTTCGAGGACCTGTCGATCAACGGGTCGAAGAGCCGGTGGACCAGCTCGGACGCCGCGTCGAGGCCCTGATCGAGATAGACCGCGCCGATCACCGCTTCCAGGGTGTCGGCGAGGATGGAAGCCTTGTCCCGGCCCCCCGTGCCCTCTTCACCGCGGCCGAGCCGGATGAAGGAGCCGAGTTCGAGGCCGCGGCCCACCTCCGCAAGCGCACGCGAGTTGACCACCGCGGCCCGCAACTTGGCCAGCTGGCCTTCGGGCAGGTCGGGGTGGGTGCGGTACAGCGTGTCCGTGACCACCAGACCGAGCACGGAGTCCCCGAGGAACTCCAGCCGCTCGTTGGTGGGCAGACCGCCGTTCTCGTACGCGTACGAACGGTGGGTCAGCGCACGCACCAGAAGGGCGGACTCGAGTTGGTACCCGAGCCGCCCTTCCAGAAGCGTGTGGGACGAGGCTGTGTTGACGTTGTCTGCCTGCTTCTTGGCGTGGGACAACTCAGACATCGGGCCTCTCACCAGCCGCTCAGACCTCGAGGACCTGGCGCTTGTTGTACGTGCCGCAGCTGGGGCACGCGATGTGCTGCAGCTTCGGCTCCTGGCAGCGCTCGCACGAAACCAGGGTGGGGACCGCAGCCTTCCACTGCGACCGGCGGTGGCGCGTGTTGCTGCGCGACATCTTCCGCTTCGGAACAGCCACGGCTACTTCTCCTGCTTCTTGTCGACGCCGGGTGCGGCGCCGCCCATGTTGTCCTTCTCGCCGTCCTGAACGGTGTCGGCGAGTCCTTGCAGTGCCGCCCAACGAGCGTCGACGGCATCGTGGTGGTGGCCCGGATTCTCGTCCAGCCTGACTCCGCACTCGGAGCACAGACCGGCACAGGATTCCTTGCACACCGGCTGCATCGGCAGTGCGAGCACCACCGCATCACGCAGCACCGGCTCGAGGTCGAACAAGCCGTCCTCGAGGAAAAGCCTGTCCTCGTCGTCCTCGGCGTCGTCGACCGGGTCCGCGGGCTTGCCGTGGTTCCGGTCATCGGCGTCAGGGTACGAGAACATCTCCTGGAAGTCCGCCTCGACCTCGCGGCTCAGCGGCTCCAGACACCTTACGCACTCCCCCTCGACCGTCGCACGGGCGGTCCCGGTGACGAGCACGCCCTCCATGACGGATTCGAGACGGAGGTCCAGCTTCACCGGCGCGCCTTCCGGCACTCCGATGACGTCGCCGATACCGAGGTCGGCGGGGGCGTCCGCCGTGCGGGTCAGCCGCTTCATGGCACCGGGACGCCGGCCCAGCTCGTGCGTGTCGAACACGAGGGGGTTTCGGTGGTCGAGGTGGCCGTTCAGGGCTTCTCCTGCTTTCGGATCGAACGCGTCACGCGTGGTGGGAGGGGGCCGGCCCGTCCGGAGTCGAAGCGGGCAGCCGGGATCGCGGACATACGCGCGACCGAAGAGCCAGGATACTGGACACACCGCCCAGCTCCCAATCCGGGCTCTTCCGGCGGTCAGCGTTCCTGTTCGTAGCGGCGCAGCTGGTCCAGGTCGATCATGCTGGTGTCGAAGAGGCTGGTCTCGTCCAGGGCGGCATCGCCGTGCTGCGGAAGGGGCTGCTGGGGCTGGGCCGGCTGCTGCCAGGCGTCGTAGCCGCCCTGTGTCTGCATCGCGTCCTGCGCCTGGCCCTGGTCGTAGCCCTGCTGCTGGTAGGCCGCGTACGGGTCGGGCTGCTGCTGGTAGCCGTAGACGTCCTGCTGGGGCTGGGGTGCCTGGTAGGCGTCCTGCTGCTGGTCCTGGTAGCCGTAGCCCTGGGCGTACTGCGGTTCCGGCTGGGCGTACGGCTCGGCCTGGTGCGGGATCGGAAGCGGCTGCGGGGCGGCGACCTCGGCCAGTCCGGCCCAGTGGTCCTCGTCACTGGTGTGCCCCTGCTCGCCGGCCGCGTCCTGGGCGGCGATGTGCGCGCCGAGCTCGTCGGTGGCGACCCGGCCGTGCAGCTTCTGCCGGCCCCGGCCGACGGCCTCCAGGGTCTTGGCGAGCACCGCCTCGAAGGCGCCGAGCTTGGTGTCCACGTACGCGTCGGCGCGCTGGCGGAGCGTGTCCGGGTCGGTGCTGCGCTCGGGGGCCTCGGCGAAGTCCGGGTCCTCGTAGCCCTGCTCGTCCAGGCCCTGGCCGCGGCCGAGGAGCTTCTCGCGGCCCCGGTCGACGGAACCGATGGTCTTGGTGAGGACCACCTCGAAGTTGGCGAGCTTGCTGTCGACGTACTCGTCGGCCTCCGCGCGGACCTCGTCGGCCTCCTTGCGGGCGTCGGCGAGGATGCGGTCCGCCTCGGCCTGGGAGCGCCGGGCGATCTCCGTGTCGGCGATCAGGGCGGTGCGCTCGGCGTGGGCGTTCTCGATGATGCGGCCGGCCTCCTGGCGGGCCTGCTCCACCAGCTGCTCGTGGCCGCCGATGACCTCGGCGGCCTGGGCGAGCGAGCCGGGCAGGGCCTCGCGCACCTCTTCGAGCATCGCGAGCAGGTCGGCGCGGTTGACCACGCAGGACGCCGACATGGGCATGGACCGGGCGTTCCCGACCGTCGCGACGATCTCGTCCAGCTTCTTCTGCACGTCCACCGTGTGCTCGCCACTCTCTACTGCCGGTTGGAGACGGACGGGACGACTGTACGGCCAGTCGGCGCCCGCCCGACACCTGCGGTGCGTACGGCTGACGTGCTGTCAGTGGATCAGCGCTGTGCGAGGCGTTCGGTCAGGGCCTGCTGCACGACCGGCGGCAGCAGGTGGGAGACGTCGCCGCCCCAGGCCGCGACCTCCTTGACCAGGGAGGACGACAGGAAGCTGTAGGTGGGGTTGGTCGGCACGAAGAGCGTCTCGACGCCGGAGAGCCCGTTGTTCATCTGGGCCATCTGGAGTTCGTAGTCGAAGTCGCTGACGGCCCGCAGGCCCTTCACGATCGCCGGGATGTCGCGCTGCTTGCAGAAGTCCACGAGCAGGCCGTGGAAGGACTCGACCTCGACGTTGCCGAACTCGGCGGTGACCTCGCGGATGAGCTCGATCCGCTCCTCGACCGTGAACAGGCCCTTCTTGGACTGGTTGATCATCACCGCGACGTGCACGACGTCGTACAGCTTCGAAGCTCGGCCGATGATGTCGAGATGTCCGTTGGTGATGGGGTCGAACGACCCCGGGCATACGGCGCGGCGCAACTTGATTCCCTCGCTCTCCGGTCCGGTCATCGTGCGTCTTCGCACGTGGCGGCGGCGCGACCGTACCAAAGCGTTCCCTCGCCGTAGCGACGGGCCCGCAATGGCTCGAAACCCTTGGGCCAGCTGAATTCTCCGCCTCTGGTGCTGCGTTCCACGGTGACGAGTGCGTCGCCCGTGAGCCACCCCTGCGTACGGAGTGTGAGCAGGATCTCGCCAAGATCCAGGTCGGTGACGGCGTACGGCGGGTCCAGGAAGACCACGTCGTACGGCTCCGCGGGCGCCGGACCCGTCACGATCTGTTCGGCTTTGCCGCCGCGGACCTCGGCGCCGGGCAGGCCGAGGGTGCGGGCGTTCTCCTTGACGGTGCGCAGGGCCTTGGCGTCGGCCTCCACGAGCAGGGCGTGGGCGGCGCCCCGGGAGAGCGCTTCGAGGCCGACGGCCCCGGAGCCGGCGTAGAGGTCGGCGATCCGCATCCCGTCGAGGGTGCCCAGGAGCGCCTGCCAGGTGGAGAACAGGCCCTCGCGTGCGCGGTCGGATGTGGGCCGGGTGCCGGTGCCGGGCGGGACGGCCAGGCGGCGTCCGCCGGCCACGCCTGCGATCACGCGGGTCATGGGTGTCTGGTCCTCGGGTCGGGGCGGCGCGCGGGGTGCCGTGGGCGCCGTACCTCCCACGATATGGCGTCGGGGAGGACGGGGCGCCCGGGGGCGGGCGGCCTCACCCCTTGTCCAGGTACTCCTCGCGCTCTTTGTCGAGCAGGGCGTCCAGGGCGGTGCGCAGCTCGGGCAGGTGCTCCAGGCCGGGGTCGGCGGCGACGACGGCGACGGCCTCCTGGCGGGCGGCGGCGATGACCTCCTCGTCGTCGATGACGTTCAGGACGCGCAGCGAGGAGCGCACCCCGGACTGGGCCTGGCCGAGCACATCGCCCTCGCGGCGCTGTTCGAGGTCGATGCGGGAGAGCTCGAAGCCGTCCAGGGTCGCGGCGACGGCGGAGAGCCGGGCGCGGGCGGGGCTCGCCTCGTGGGCCTCGGTGACCAGCAGGCAGAGCCCGGGGGCGGAGCCGCGGCCCACCCGGCCGCGCAGCTGGTGCAGCTGGGAGACGCCGAAGCGGTCGGCGTCCATGATGACCATCGCGGTGGCGTTGGGGACGTTGACGCCGACCTCGATGACGGTGGTGGCGACCAGGACGTCCACGTCGCCGGCGGCGAAGCGGCGCATCACGTCGTCCTTGTCGTCGGGCTGCATCCTGCCGTGCAGCACCTCGACGCGCAGTCCGTCCAGAGGCCCCTTGGCCAGCTGGTCGGCGATCTCCAGGACGGCCAGCGGAGGCCGCTTGCCGCCGTCCTCCTCGGCTGCCTTCTTCCCCTTCTTCTTGGCGGCGTCGTCCTCGTCGTCCCCGATGCGGGGGCAGACGACGTACGCCTGGTGGCCGTTCTCCACCTCCTCGCGGACCCGTTCCCAGGCGCGGCTGAGGAAGTGCGGCTTGTCCTTGGCGGGGACGACGTGGCTGGCGATGGGCGAGCGGCCGGCCGGGAGCTGGTCGAGGACGGAGGTCTCCAGGTCCCCGAAGACGGTCATGGCGACGGTACGGGGGATGGGCGTCGCGGTCATGACGAGGAGGTGGGGCGGTTGCCTGCCCTTGGAGCGGAGGGCGTCGCGCTGTTCGACCCCGAAGCGGTGCTGCTCGTCCACGACGACCAGGCCCAGGTCGTGGAACTTGACCTTGTCCTCGATCAGGGCGTGCGTCCCGATGACGATGCCGGCCTCACCGGTGACCAGGTCGAGCAGCGCCTGCCGGCGGGCGGCGGTGCCCATGGACCCGGTGAGCAGCACGACCTTGGTGCCCTGGCCGGCCCCGCCGAGCGCCCGCCCGTCGCCCGACCGCCGCCCCTCGTCGAGAGGCGCTTCGCGCCACAGGCCCCAATGCTCGGCCAGCTCCCCCATCATCTCGGTGATGGACCGGTGGTGCTGCTGGGCCAGGACCTCGGTGGGGGCGAGCATGGCGGCCTGGCCGCCCGCGTCGACCACGGCGAGCATGGCGCGCAGGGCCACCATGGTCTTTCCGGAACCGACTTCGCCCTGGAGGAGGCGGTGCATCGGGTGCTCGGTGGCGAGGTCCCCGAAGATCTCGCCGGAGACCTTCTGCTGGCCGTCGGTGAGGGTGAACGGGAGCTTGGCGTCGAAGGCGTCGAGGAGGCCGCCGGGGACGGGCCTGCGGGCGACGGCGGGGAGCTGGGTGTCGGCGTACCTGCGGCGGGCCAGGGCGACCTGGAGGACGAACGCCTCGTCCCACTTGAGCCGGTCCCGGGCCTCCGTCACGTCGGCCTTGGTGGCCGGGCGGTGGATCTTCAGCAGGGCCTCGGGCAGCGAGGTGAAGCCGCGTCCCTCGCGCAGGGCTTCGGGGAGCGGGTCGACGGCCTCGCGGGCGCTGGGCAGCACGGCGTCGACCGCCTTGGCGATCCGCCAGGAGTCGAGCTGCTTGCAGGCGGGGTAGATCGGCAGCAGCTTGCCCGCGAAGGCGTCCACCGCCTCGGTCGCCTCGGCGTCGTCCACGGAGGCGGTGTCGAGCAGCTGGTACGTGGGGTGGGCGAGCTGCATCTTCCGGTTGAACACCGAGACCTTGCCGGCGAACATGGCGCGCCGGCCGGGCAGCAGTTCCTTGTGCGGCTTGTGGACGCCGTGGCCGAAGAAGACGAGCTGGAGGCGGCCGTGGCCGTCGGTGAGGGTCACTTCGAGGCGCTTGCCGCGTCCGCCGTTGAAGGTGAGGACGCGGGCGTCGGCGACCTGGGCGACGACCGTGACGTGCTCGTCCAGCGGGAGGTCGGTCAGCGCTGTGAGCCGGCCGCGCTCCTCGTACCGGCGCGGGTAGTGATGGAGGAGATCACCGACCGTGTGCAGGTCGAGGTGCTCGGCCATCACCTTCGCGGTGGGTCCGCCGAGCAGCTTCTTGAGGGGTTCTTCGAACGCAGACACGCGATCCATTGCACACCACGGCAGTGACAGTTGTCCGTCGGGCGCCGCCCGGGCCCGTCGTCGCGCCGGGTGCTATTCGACGCCGATCAGCAGCGGCGCGCCCTGGCGGCCGCCCCGGTAGGTGGTGGTGTCCACCGCGAGGTGGCCGTCGCGGACGTGCTGTTCCAGGGCTTCGGCCAGCGTGGGCGGGGTGTTCTCGTCCAGGACCAGGGTGACCAGTTCGCCGCCGGCCGCGAGCATCCGGTCCAGCACCTTGCGGGCCGTGCCGGGGACGTCCTGGCCGATGACCGCCACGTCGCCGTCGATGAGGCCGAGGACGTCCCCGGCCTGGCAGATGCCCGCCGTGGTCCAGGACTGCCGTTCGGCGACGGCCAGTTCGGCGTAGCGGGTGGCGCCGGCCGCCGAGGTCATCGCGACCACGTCCTCGTCGAAGCTGCGGTCCGGCTCATGGACGGCGAGGGCCGCGATGCCCTGGACGGCGGCCCGGGTCGGGATGACGGCGACCCGGACGCCGTGGGCCCTGGCCTGTCCGGCGGCGGCGGCCGCGGTGTGGCGCAGGTCCGCGTCGTTCGGGAGCAGGACCACCTCGCGGGCGTGGGCGCGGCGGATGGCGTCGGCCAGTTCGCCGCTGGCGGGCGGTTCGCCGGGCCGCGCGAGCACGGTCGTCGCGCCGGCCTCCCGGCAGAGGGCGGCGAGACCGTCCCCCGGGACGACCACGACGACCGCGCGCCCGGCGGGCTCGGGGCGGGCGTGGGCGCGGTCGGCGGCGAAGTGGGTGATGCGGATGCGGTACGGCCGGCCGGCCTCGACGCCCGCCTCGACCGCGGCGCCGGCGTCGTCCACATGGACGTGGACGTTCCACAGGCCGTCGCCGCCGACCACCACCAGGGAGTCGCCGAGGGCGTCCAGCCGGGCGCGCAGCCGCTCGACGGCCTCGTCCCCGGCCTCCAGCAGGTAGATGACCTCGAAGGCGGGGCCGCCCCCGTCCCCGTCGTCGCCCGCCGGGCACTCCGCCTCCTCGCCCTCCGCCGGGACGAACGGGACGGGGGCCTCGTACGGCCGCTCCGGGCCCCGTCCGGAGACGGCTTCGACCAGGGCTCCGAGGAGGGTGACCAGGCCGCGCCCGCCGGCGTCGACCACCCCGGCCCTGGCGAGGGCGGGGAGCTGTCCGGGCGTCGCGTCCAGCGCGGTGCGGGCGCCCTCGTAGGCGGCCCTGGCCACCTCGGCCGTGTCCGCGCCGGGTGCCGCCTGTGCGGCGGCGGCCGCGGCCCGGTCCGCGACGGTGAGGACGGTGCCCTCGACGGGGTGGGCGACGGCCTCGCGGGCCCAAGCGGCGGCCCGGTCTAGGGCGAGGCGCATCCGGTCGCCGCCGGTGCCCTCCGCGAGGACGCCGGCCATGCCGCGCAGGAGCTGGGCGAGGATGGTGCCGGAGTTGCCGCGGGCGCCGATGAGGGCACCGTGGGCCATGGCCCGTACCGCGTCCGCCGCTGAAGGCACCGAGGTGCCGGTCTCGTGGGCGGCGAAGACCGCTTCCACGGCGGCCGCCGCGGATTCCACGGTCAGGTAGAGGTTGGTGCCGGTGTCCCCGTCGGCGACGGGGTAGACGTTGATCGCGTCGATCGCCTCCCGCTCCCGGCCGAGTGCTTCGAGGGCCAGGGAGCACCAGCTCCGTACCGCGACGGCATCCGGTTCGTCGGCGGTCTGCGGCACCTCGGGTCCTCCTCGGACGGGACTCGGAACGGGGACTCGTGACGGGGGCGGGGCGGCTGGCTGCACCGCAGGTTAGCCCCGGTCGGAGGGTGCGGGCGGTCCGGGGGCGGGGAGGGCGGGGGCGGAAGACATGGTAGTTTCGTATCTCCGGAGCAGGCGTTGTATGCTGCTTCGGTTGCCCGATGAAAGTCGGGCCATTCCCCCGGTACCGCCACTTCAGTCCTTGAATCCGGCGTACCGGAATTCACTGTAAGTGCATCTGAAGTCTTTGGAGTGACCCGTGGCTGCCAACTGCGACGTTTGCGGCAAGGGGCCGAGCTTCGGCAACAACATTTCGCACTCGCACCGCCGTACGTCCCGTCGCTGGAACCCCAACATCCAGCGCGTGCGTGCCGTGGTCGGTCGGACGCCGAAGCGGCTCAACGTCTGCACCTCGTGCATCAAGGCCGGCAAGGTCGCGCGCTGACGTTCCCGTCGTAGCGCAGCCCTACCGGTTGCCCGAAAAGCCGGTCCACCTCGGTGGACCGGCTTTTTGCTGTACCCGTACGGTTCACGCCTGCCGGTCAGCCCGCGTCGCGCAGCCGCCAGGCGTGGCGGACCGGGCCGATGCCCGCGCCCAGCGGGAAGCCCGCCTCGATCGCCCCGGTGACGTACGCCTTCGCGGCCCGGACCGCCTCCGGCACCCCGGCGCCCCGTGCGAGGTGGCTCGCGATGGCGGAGGCGAGGGTGCAGCCGGTGCCGTGGGTGTGCCGGTTGTCGTGGCGGGGGGCGCGCAGCCAGTGCTCCTCGCTGCCGTCGGTGAGCAGGTCGACGGGCTCACCGGGCAGGTGGCCGCCCTTGATCACGACCCAGCGGGGTCCGAATGCGAGCAGCGCGCCGGCGGCCCGGCGCATCCCGGCCTCGTCGGTGACGGTGATGCCCGTGAGCTGCGCCACCTCGTCCAGGTTGGGCGTCGCCACGGTCGCGACGGGGAGCAGCTTCGTACGGACCGATTCGAGGGCGTCGGCGGCGAGGAGCGGGTCGCCGTGCTTGGAGACGCCGACCGGGTCCACGACGACGGGCGCCCCGGTGTCCGCGAGAAGTTCCGCGACGGTCTCCACGAGCGGGGCGGACGCCAGCATTCCGGTCTTGACGGCGTCGACGCCGATGTCGTCCACGACGCTGCGGTACTGGGCGCGGACCGCCTCGGCGGGCAGTTCCCAGGCGCCCTGGACGCCGAGGGAGTTCTGCGCGGTGACGGCGGTGAGCACGCTCATCCCGTGCGTGCCCAGCGCGAGCATCGTCTTGAGGTCGGCCTGGATGCCCGCACCGCCGCCGGAGTCGGATCCGGCGACGGTGAGCACGCGGGGCGGTACGGAGAGAGGTATCGGCATACGCCGCAATCTACTGGGCGTCCTCGATGTCGCCGAAGTGGTCCCAGCCGTTCTTGCTGGTCCAGGGCGCCCCGTCGACCGTCACCTGGGGCAGCGCCGAGGGGTTGAGGACCTCGCCGATCACCTTCCAGCGGGCCGGCAGCTTCACGTCGGGCGGGAAGGTCGCGACGATCGCGTGGTCCTCGCCGCCGGTCAGCACCCACTGCATGGGGTCGACGCCGACGGCCTGCCCGATGTCCGACATCTGGGACGGCACGTCGATGAGCCCGGACCGCAGGTCGATGCGGACCTTGCTGGCCTCGGCGATGTGCCCGAGGTCGGCGACGAGCCCGTCGCTGACGTCGGTCATGGCGGTGGCGCCGAGCCCGGCGGCAGCGGGGCCCGCGTGGTAGGGCGGTTCGGGGCGGCGGTGGGCCTCCACGAAGGCGCGCGGTGAGCGGAAGCCCCGGGAGAGCACGGCGTACCCGGCGGCGGACCAGCCGAGCCAGCCGGTGACGGCGACGACGTCCCCGGGCTGGGCGCCGGCCCGGGTGACGGGCTCGTGGTTGCGCAGGTCGCCGAGCGCGGTGATCGAGACGGTGATGAGGTCGCCGCGCACGACGTCCCCGCCGACCACGGCCGCCCCCGCGACCTGGCACTCGTCGCGCAGTCCGTCCATCAGCTCGGCGGCCCAGGTGACCGGGAGTTCGGCGGGGACGACGAGGCCGAGGAGGAGCGCGGTGGGCACGGCGCCCATGGCGGCGATGTCGGCGAGGTTCTGCGCGGCGGCCTTGCGGCCGACGTCGTACGCCGTCGACCAGTCGCGCCGGAAGTGCCGTCCCTCCAGCAGGATGTCCGTGCTGGCCACGACCCTGCGGTCGGGGGCTGTCACGACCGCGGCGTCGTCGCCCGGGCCGAGCCGGACCGCCGGAGTGGTGGTGAGCCGGGACGTGAGCTCCTTGATGAGCCCGAACTCCCCCAACTCGCCCACGGTTGCCTTCACCGAGTGTCACCTCTCATCTGTCGGGCCGGACGCTCCGGCCTGTCCCCCGTGCGCGCCGCCCCACTCGCGGTCGCGTGCCGTCTCTGCTGTCGCTACTGTCAAGAGTTACGTCAACTTGCGCGTTCTGTACGCCACGCTGAGGACGTCATCCGGCCCGCGGGTCTCCCCGCTCCGCGCGACGACGCGATAACGTGGCGTCCCTTTCCCCCACATGATCCTCGTGGCCGCCCTGGAGGTTCCGTGGTACAGGCGTACATCCTCATTCAGACCGAGGTGGGCAAGGCGTCGACCGTCGCCGAGACCATCTCCAAGCTCCCGGGAGTCATCCAGGCAGAAGACGTCACCGGTCCCTACGACGTGATCGTGCGCGCCCAGTCCGACACGGTGGACGAGCTCGGGCGCATGGTGGTGGCGCGGGTCCAGCAAGTGGACGGCATCACCCGAACCCTGACCTGCCCGGTCGTTCACCTGTAGCCCCCGTCTACGCTGGGCCGGTGACGTCCTCCAGCCGCCGGCTCCTCCACCCCGCGCTCCTCGTTCCGTCCGCCGCCCTGGTGCTGCTGACGGCGGGCTGTTCCGGGGGCGACGCGACGGCGTCGGTCACGGTGCCCTCGCCGTCCCCGGAAGCCGCAGCCTACTGCCGCGCGCTGGACCGGGAACTGCCGGACACCGTCGGCGGTCTGGAGCGGAGTGACCCCGAACCCTCCTCGGAGCTGACCGCCGGGTGGGGGGACGGGGCGATCGTACTGCGCTGCGGTGTGGAGCGCCCCGCGAAGATGGACGACGACCAGTCGAAGGGCATCACCGCGAGCGGGGTCAACTGGATGCTGGAGCAACGGGAGGGCGACGGCCCCCGGCTGACGACGACCCTGCGCGAGACGTACGTCGAGGTGTCGCTCTCGGAGGCGTACGCGCATGACACGACCCCGCTCGCGGCGTTCGCCCCCGCGGTGAAGAAGACGATCCCGAACCGGTTCTAGGGTGTGCGCTCCTCTCGGGGAGCGCACACCCTTCGCCGTGTTCCGCCGGGTCAGCGCAGGCCGGTCGGCCGGGTCAGCGCGGCCTGGATGAGCCGGTCCACCAGCTGCGGGTAGCTGACGCCGCTCTCCTGCCACATGCGCGGGTACATGGAGATCGGGGTGAAGCCCGGCAGGGTGTTGATCTCGTTGATCACGAAGCCGCCGTCCTCGGTGAGGAAGAAGTCGGCGCGCACCAGGCCCTCGCAGGAGCAGGCGTCGAAGGCTTCGACGGCGAGCCGCTGGACCTCGGCGGTCTGCTCCTCGGTGAGCGGCGCCGGCACGATCCCGGAGGCGGCGTCGATGTACTTGGCCTCGAAGTCGTAGAAGTCGTGTGCGGTGACCGGCGGGATCTCGGCCGGCACGCTGGCGCGCGGCCCGTCCTCGAACTCCAGGACGCCGCACTCGATCTCGCGGCCCCTCAGCAGCGACTCGACCAGGAACTTCGGGTCGTGGCGGCGGGCCTCCTCGATGGCCGCGTCGAGACCGGAGGCGTCCTCGACCTTGGTGATGCCGATGGACGAGCCGGCCCGGGCGGGCTTGATGAAGAGCGGCCAGCCGTGCTCGGCGGCGAAGCCGGTGATGCGCTCGCGGGCGGCGGCCGGGTCGGTGTCCCACTCGCGGGGGCGCACCACCAGGTACGGGCCGACCGGGAGGCCGAAGGAGGTGAAGACCCGCTTCATGTACTCCTTGTCCTGGCCGACGGCCGAGGCGAGGACCCCGGCGCCCACGTACGGCACACCGGACAGCTCCAGGAGTCCCTGGAGGGTGCCGTCCTCGCCGTACGGGCCGTGCAGGACGGGGAAGACGACGTCGACCTCGCCGAGGGCCTTGGGCACCGCGCCGGGCTCGGTGTAGACGACTTCGCGGCTGCCGGGGTCGACGGAGAGCACGACCCCGCCCTCCTCGGACTCGGCCAGCTGCGCCACGTCCGGCATGGTGCGGTTCGCGATGGCCATGCGTTCCGGTTCGTCGGCGGTGAGCGCCCAGCGGCCGTCCGTCGTGATGCCGATCGGCAGGACGTCGTACGCGGTCCGGTCGATGGCGTTCAGGACGGCGCCGGCCGTGACCACCGAAATGCCGTGTTCGGAGCTGCGGCCGCCGAACACGACGGCAACGCGCGGCTTGCGGAGCTGCTGCTCCGGGCTCTGGGGGGGGTTCTCGCTGCTCATATCGCGATGAGCGTACCTGCTGGTTCAAGCCACGTCAGCGCGGCACGGGCCGCCCGGGGCGGGTGGGACCCGGGTGGCCTCAGTGCCGTTCGGCCTTGGCGCTGCGCGACATGAGCTCCTTGACCGCGACCTTCGGCGGCTTGCCCTCGTGGACGATGCCGACGATGGTCTCGGTCAGCGGCATCTCGACGCCGTGCCTGCGCGCCAGGTCGAGCACCGATTCGCAGGACTTGACGCCCTCGGCGGTCTGCTTGGTGGCGGCGATGGTCTCCTGGAGCGTCATGCCCCGGCCGAGGTTGGTGCCGAAGGTGTGGTTGCGCGAGAGCGGCGAGGAGCAGGTCGCCACCAGGTCGCCGAGGCCGGCGAGACCGGAGAACGTCAGCGGGTCGGCGCCCATGGCCGCGCCCAGCCGGATCGTCTCGGCGAGGCCCCTGGTGATGAGCGAGCCCTTGGCGTTGTCGCCGAGCCCCATGCCGTCCGCGATGCCGACGGCGAGGCCGATGACGTTCTTGACGGCGCCGCCGAGTTCGCAGCCGACCACGTCGGTGCTGGTGTACGGGCGGAAGTACGGGGTGTGGCAGGCGGCCTGGAGGCGCTGGGCGACGGACTCGTCCCGGCAGGCGACGACGGCCGCGGCGGGGCGGCGTTCGGCGATCTCCTTGGCGAGGTTGGGCCCGGTGATGACGGCGACGCGGTCGTCGGACACCCCGGTGACGTCCTCGATGACCTCGCTCATCCGCTTGGCGGTGCCGAGTTCGACGCCCTTCATCAGGGAGACGAGCACCGTCTGCGGCTCCAGGTGCGGGGCCCAGTCGGCGAGGTTGGCGCGCAGCGTCTGGGAGGGTACGACGAGCACCGCGTAGTCGGCGCCGCGCAGCGCCTCGGCCGCGTCCGTGGTGGCCCGGACCGAGGCGGGCAGCTCGATGCCCGGCAGGTACTCGGGGTTGGTGCGGGTGCTGTTGACGGCCTCCGCGAGTTCGGCCCGGCGGCCCCAGAGCGTCACTTCGCATCCCGCGTCCGCGAGGACGAGGGCGAAGGCGGTACCCCAGGAGCCTGTTCCGAAGACGGCGGCCTTCGCGGGGTGCGTCACGTGAGTCCCTCTCCTTCGGCCTTGCGCCGCTGTTCGGCCCGGGCCTTGCGGTGATCGTAGGGCTCGGCGGGTGCCTGCTGCCCGCGGATCTCCTCCAGTTGCGCGGTGACGGCCCGCATGATCACCTCGGTGGCCTCGCGCAGCACCTCGGGCGTCGGCTCCTGGCCGTAGAAGCGGGAGAGGTCGACCGGCGGCCCGGCCTTGACCCGGAGGGTCTTGCGGGGCAGGAGGCGGATCTTCTTCTCCGTGGCGTACGGCGGCATCGCCTCGTTGGCGCCCCATTGCGCGACCGGGATGACGGGGGCCCGGGTCATCAACGCGACGCGGGCGGCGCCGGTCTTGCCGGCCATCGGCCACATGTCGGGGTCGCGGGTGAGGGTGCCCTCCGGGTAGAAGCAGACGCACTCGCCGCGCTCGATGGCGCCGACGGCGGCCCGGAAGGCGTCCATCGCGTTGGTGGTCTCGCGGTAGACGGGGATCTGGCCGGTGCCGCGCAGCATCGTGCCGATGAAGGTGCCCTTGAAGAGCCCCGCCTTGGCCAGAAAGCGCGGCACGCGGCCGGTGTTGTACTGGAAGTGCCCGTACGAGAGCGGGTCCAGATACGAGTTGTGGTTGACCGCTGTGATGAATCCGCCGTCGGCCGGAATGTGTTCCGTTCCCCGCCAGTCGCGCTTGAACAGAAGCACCAGCGGCGGTTTCGCGATGACCGCCGCCAGGCGGTACCAGAAGCCGATTGTGCGGCGGGACACTCGGACACCTTTCCTCTGTGAACAAGACCGTGGAGCTGTCTGCTGCCTGACTACCGAGGGTCAAGTCTCGCCCCAGGCCCCTGCTCTGTCGAGAACACCGTACGCCTCGCCCCGGGGAGCGACCCTCCGGGTCGGCGCACCGGCAGGCGAGAATAGGCGGCGATGCGTATCGAGGGAGGGACCGCCACGAACACCGACCCGGCCGGCCGCTGGTCCCTGGTCGTCCCGGTGAAACCCCTGGCGCGGGCCAAGACCAGGCTGGCGCCCGCCTCCGGCGCACTGTTGCGCCCCCGGCTGGCCCTCGCCTTCGCCCGTGACACGGTGGCCGCCGCGCTGTCCTGCCCGGATGTGGCGGATGTGGTGGTCGTCACGGACGACCCGGTGGCGGGAGCGGCGCTGGCCGCGCTCGGCGCCCTGGTCGTACCCGATGCCCCGGGGTCGGGGCTCAACGCGGCCCTCGCACACGGTGAGCGGGCGGTCAGGGCGGGCAGGCCGGGGGCTCCGCTGGCCGCGCTCAACGCAGATCTGCCCGCCCTGCGCCCGGCGGAATTGTCCCGGGTCCTCGAATTCTCTGCCGCTTTTCCCCGCGCATTTGTTCCCGATGCGGCGGGAATCGGGACGACATTTCTGTCGGCTGCTCCGGGGGTGGAATTGCGGCCCGTTTTCGGCGGACCGTCCCGGGTGCGCCATCTGGCTTCGGGCGCGGTGGAAATCTCGCTGCCGGGGATCGATTCGGTACGCCGGGACGTGGACACCGGCGAGGATCTGCGGGTGGCGCTGGAGCTGGGCGTCGGCCCGTTCACGGCGGGCCGCTGGGCCGCGGGGGCGTCCGCGCGGGACCGATAGTCTGCACCCATGCAGGCGACCTCGTACACGTACGACCCCGAGACGCGGAGCGGCAGTGTGCTGCTCGACGACGGCACCCCGGTGGACTTCGACGCGGCGGCCTTCGACGCGGGCGGCCTGCGGCTGCTGCGGCCGGGGCAGCGGGTGCGGATCGAGGGCGAGGGCGAGGGGGCCGGGCTGCGGATCAGCCTGGTGACGCTTCAGACGTTCTGAGCCTTCCGGGGGGTTCCCGGACAGCCCGCGGGCCGGGCTCCCCGAGGAGAG
>NZ_JBMNDO010000048.1:0-57116 GCF_052542855.1 Streptomyces sp. SAS_281 | reverse complement strand
CCCGCCCGCCGCTGTCGGTGAGCACCGCCTCCAGCGCGTCGTGCAGCGTCGCGTCCCGGGTCACCGTGTCGTGGACCAGCTGCCCGGCGCGCGCCAGGGCCGGGTACCGCTGCCACCGGTCCGGATCAGGCCGCCTCGCCCGCGGTCTTCTCCGTACCGCCCTCCGCGCTCTTCTCCGCGGTCAGGTAGGCCGAGACGACCACGTTCGCGGTGTACGAGTGGGACTCCTGGTCGTACGTGCCGCCACAGGTGATCAGCCGGAGCTCCGCCCGCCCGTCCTTGCGGGGCCCGTACGCCTTCTGGGCGTCGAACCTGGCCCGGGTGAGGACCTGCACGTCGTCGATGGTGAACTCGGCGACCGTGCCGTCCGTGCGCGTCACGTCGACCTTCGCGCCGGGGCGGGCCGCGCTGAGGCCGTAGAAGACGGCGGGCTTGGTCTCGGTGTCGACGTGGCCGACGAACAGGGCCGGCCCCTCGGCGCCGGGCCGGGTGCCGGCGCCGTACCAGCCGACCGTCCGGGGCGTGTCGAAGGACGGCGGCTCGATGGCGCCCTCGGCGTCCAGGCCCCGGGAGACGACGGGGGCCTCGACGCCGATCGAGGGGATCTCGACGCTCTTCGGCGCGACGCCCGGGATCGGCGCGTGCGCCGGGGGCAGCGGCACGCCGAGCGGGCGCCCGACCGCGGCGACGTCGCCGGTGGTCGGGGCCGAGCCGATGCCGGAGCCGTCCGTGATCCCGCGGCCCCAGAGCCACAGGCCCAGCAGGATGACGGCCCAGGTCACTCCGGTGAGCAGCCTGCCACGGCCCGGCGACTCCTCCGGTGCGGACATGTCAGTCGGCTGCCGGACGGCGACGGCGCACGCTGCGGAAGGCGACGGCGACGGCCGCGACGGCGGCCAGTCCGAGGCCGATCACCTCGTGGGTGGTGCCGGGGCCGTCCTGCTCGGCGGTCTCGCTCGCGAGCACGGCGGTGCCTCCGCCGCCCGCGTGGACCGGGGCGACGGGCATGGGCCGCTCGCGGTGCACGACGGTGAGGGTGGCGGTCACCCGGGTGTGCTTGTCGCAGACCGCCTGGACGTCGTAGTCGCCGGGCTCCGCGTCCGCCCGGACGCGGGCCTCGGCGTAGAGCGTGCGGTCGCCACCGGACGAGAACCGCGCCTCGGAGACGAAGGCGTCGGAGTTCCCCTTGGCCTCCTTGGCCTTGCAGCCGGTCAGCTCCAGCTCGACCTCGCCGCCCGGGGCGACGGACGAGGGCGAGACCGACAGGGCGGCGCGGGACCGGGAGTCCTCGTGGCCGGAGCCGGTTTCGGCCAGTGCCGAGGGGATCGGCACCAGGGTCGCCGCGGCCAGTGCGGCGGCACAGAACGTGAGGGGTATGGAACGCATCGTGAACCTCCTGATGGAAGGTTCACTCCTGCGGGCGCGTTCCGCATCCGCAGCGCGGGGGCACTGGGCCGGTGGAGTGGGGCGGGCGCCCAAGGGGTCCGCCCCACCCGGTGTCAGCCCAGCTCGATCAGGTCGACCAGGTCGGCGATGGAGTCCACGACCGTGGACGGCCGGAACGGGTACTTGTCGATGTCCGCGACCGTGGTCAGCCCGGTGAGCACCAGGAACGTCTGCATGCCCGCCTCCAGTCCGGCCAGCACGTCGGTGTCCATCCGGTCGCCGATCATGGCGCTGGACTCGGAGTGCGCGCCGATCGCGTTGAGCCCGGTGCGCATCATCAGCGGGTTCGGCTTGCCCGCGAAGTACGGGGCCTTGCCGGTCGCCTTGGTGATCAGGGCGGCGACGGAGCCGGTCGCGGGCAGCGGGCCCTCGGCGGACGGGCCGGTCTCGTCCGGGTTGGTGCAGATGAACCGGGCCCCGGCGTTGATCAGCCGGATCGCCTTGGTGAGCGCCTCGAAGGAGTACGTACGCGTCTCGCCGAGCACCACGTAGTCGGGGTCGTGGTCGGTGAGCACGTATCCGATGTCGTGCAGCGCGGTGGTGAGTCCGGCCTCGCCGATGACGTACGCCGTGCCGCCGGGGCGCTGGTCGTCCAGGAACTGGGCGGTGGCGAGGGCGGAGGTCCAGATGTTCTCCACGGGCACGTCCAGGCCCATGCGCTTCAGCCGGGCGTGCAGGTCGCGGGCGGTGTAGATCGAGTTGTTGGTCAGGACCAGGAAGGGCAGCCCCGAGTCACGCAGCCGCTTGATGAAGGCGTCGGCGCCGGGGATCGGGGTGCCCTCGTGGATGAGGACCCCGTCCATGTCGGTCAGCCAGGACGAGATCGGCTTGCGCTCTGCCATGTGGGACTCCAGTTGCCGTACGCCAGGTGCGGGGACGCCGGCGGCACCGCGTTGTGCAGCGCCGACGCCCCAGAGTTTAGGCCGACTGTTCGACGTGGAGGTACTGGCTGACCGTTTGGTGATCAGTGGTTCGCGCGGCGGGTCCGGCGGGTCGCGAGCACCATCGCGCCGCCGCCGATCAGGAATCCGGACACGGTGAGCGCGGGCAGGGGTACGGGGACGGAGATGCCGGTGCTGGCGAGCTGCGGGACCCCCGCCGGGTCGGTGCCGGGCGGGACGGGCCGCCGGGTGGTGCCGGTCCTGCCGGGGTCCGCGTACCCCTCGTCGCCCTTGCCCTTCACCGTGCCGCTCCCCTCTTCTTCCTCGTCCTCGCCGGTGCCGCCCACGTGCTCCCGGCCCGTCCCGTCCGCGCTCTCGCGGTCGCCGTCCGTCTCACCGGTGCGGGTGCCGTCCTCGTCGGGCTCGACCACGGAGAACGGGTAGTCCTCGGACTCGCCGACCCACTCCCCGTCGCCGCCCGTGCCGCTCCCGCCGCCCCGCCGCTGGACGACCGCGGCGTTCGCGGTGATCCGGCCGGGGCTCGTGTCGGAGGTGAAGGCCAGCCGGACCTGGACGGTGACGGTGCGTCCGGCGGGCACGGTGAACCCGGGAAAGGCGTCGCCGTCCTCGCCGCCGAAGACCCCGATGTGCTCGTCCCGGTCCGTCGTCTCCCAGGTCACACGGTGCTCGACCCCGGGGTGGGCGCGCTCCGAGAACTGCAGCTGGATCTGGTCCGAGGTCAGCACCCGCTCGTCGTCGGTGAGGACGAGCACGGGGTGGATCGCCCGGCAGGACTCGGTCGTCGTGTTCGTCAGGTCCAGGAACCAGGTGCCGTAGCCGCCGCCGGACGCGTAGGTGTCGGGGCCGCCGTGGATGCGGGTGTCGATGGGGAAGCCGGCCGACGCGGGGCCGCCGCAGGCGGGCTGCTGGTCGGCGGTGGCCGAGCCGGGCGCGGCGGCCGGGGTCAGCCGGCCGGCCGGACCCGCGACCGGGCTGCGCTGCGGGGCGGCGGTCGCGGTCGCCCCGCCGAGGACCACGGGCATCACGCTCGCGGCGGCGAGCCCGAGCGCGAGGCCGTGCCGGGTGCGGCCGGCCCCGGGGGGATCGGTGGTCTCGGTGGGCTCGGCGGGTTCGGGGGGCATGGCGGGGCGGCCTCCACTTCGTGCGGCAACGGCCGGTCGGGGCGCGGGGCGCCGCGGGCGGCGCGGCGCCGGACACCCCTCGGGGTGGCCGACCCTGCCACGCGCGCGCGAGCGCCCGGCGCAGGCGTGCCGGAGGGCCGCCCGGATGGCGGCGGGGGTCCGCGCGCACGGCGGAAGCGAGGGGGCATGCGCACGGCGGAAGCGAGGGGCGTACCCACGGCGGAAGCGAGGGAGCGTGCGCACGGTGGAAGCGAGGGAGCGTGCCCACGGCGGAAGCGAGGGAGCGTGCGCACGAATCGGCCCGAATCCGGGCGGGACGTGGCCATGAATCGGCCCGAATCCGGGCGGGACGCGCCCGCGAATCGGCCCGAATCCGGGCGGGACGCGCCCGTAAATCGGCCCGAATCCGGCGGAGCGTGCCCATGAATCGGCCGAATCCGGCGGAGCGTGCGCCCGGAACAGCAGCCCGTCCCGCGCCGAGCACGTGCGCCCCGGCCGGTCCGCCTCCGCGGGGCTCGCCCCCGGGTCAGCCCGCCGCGGGGGCCCCGTCCGCCTCTCCCACCCGTCCGAACAGCGGAGCCAGCACCAGCTGCGCCGCGCCCTCCGCGACCGGGCGGTCGCCCGCGCGGTGGGCGGTGACCGGGACCGGGGTGCCGCGCGCCCCGTCGCGGCGGGAGCGCTCGTCCAGGACCGCGCGCACTCCGCGTACGTACGTGTCGGGGTCGGCGGCGACCGTGCGGCCGCCCAGGACCACGCGGTCGATGTCGAGCAGCCCGACGAGATTGGCGGCGCCGGTCCCGAGCACCCGCGCCGCCTCGGCCGCGTCGCCCCGGCGGACGGCGGCCAGGCACAGCGCCTCCAGGCAGCCGCGTCCGCCGCAGCCGCACCGGAGGCCGTCCAGCTGCACGGTCTGGTGCCCGAACTCGCCCGCCCCCGTCCGCTCCCCCCGGTGCACCGCCCCGCCGAGGACGAGCCCCGCGCCGAGGCCGGTGCCGAGGTGGAGGTACGCGAAGTCGGCGGGGCCCTCCGCGCCGAGCGCGAGGCCGAGCGCGGCGGCGTTGGTGTCCTTGTCGAGGAGCACGGGCAGCCCGGTCCGGGCGGCGAGCGCCTCGCGCAGCGGGTAGCCGTCCCACTGCGGGAACCCCGTCACGCGGTGCAGCACCCCGCCCCGGTGGTCCAGCGGCCCCGGCGCCGCGACGCCCACCCCGAGCACCGGCAGCGCCCCGTCCCCCCGCACGGCGGCGACCGCCCGCGCGGCGGCCGTCAGCACCTCGTCCGCCGGGGCACCGAAGTCCAGCGGAGCCGTGCGGCTTTCGGCGACCGTGCCCGCGAGGTCGACCAGGACCACCGCCAGCCCGTCGCGGTCCAGGTGCAGCCCCACCGCGTGCCCGGCCTCGGGGACGAGCCGCAGCACGGTCCGGGGCTTGCCGCCCGTGGAGGCGCGGCGACCCGCCTCGGCGGCCAGGCCCTCGGCGCGCAGCCGGGCGGTGATCTTGCTGACGGCCTGCGGGGTGAGCCCGGTGCGCTCGGCGAGTTCGAGCCGGCTGATGCCGCGCTCGCCGGCCACCCGCAGCAGGTCGAGGACGAGGGCCGCGTTGTGGCTGCGCAGGGCGGGGAGGTTCGCGCCGGTGTTGCTCCTGTTCACGGAACCATTGTGGCCCGCGCTTGCACTTTGGCAACAGCGTTGCGAAAGTGGAGCCATGACCTCCTTGCGCGTCGGACTCGTCGGCTACGGCCTGGCGGGGTCCGTCTTCCACGCCCCGCTGATCACGGCCACCGAAGGACTGGTGCTCGACACGGTCGTCACCCGCGACGAGGAGCGCCGCGCCCAGGCGCGCGCCGCCCACCCCGACGTGCGGTTCGCCGAGGCGCCCGACGAGCTGTGGCAGCGGGCGGACGAGCTGGACCTGATCGTGATCGCGTCGCCGAACAGGACGCACGTACCGCTCGCGCGGGCGGCGCTGGAGGCCGGGCTCCCGGTGGTCGTGGACAAGCCGGTCGCGGGCACGGCGGCCGAGGCGCGCGAGCTGGCGGCGCTGGCCGATGAGCGCGGGCTGCTGCTCTCGGTCTTCCAGAACCGCCGCTGGGACAACGACTTCCTCACCCTGCGCGCGCTCCTCGCGGACGGCGCCCTGGGCGAGGTCCAGCGCTTCGAGTCCCGCTTCGAGCGGTGGCGCCCTCGGCTGAAGGGCGGCTGGCGCGAGTCGGGCGACCCGCGCGAGATCGGCGGGCTGCTGTACGACCTGGGCAGCCATGTGGTCGACCAGGCGCTGACCCTGTTCGGCCCGGCGGCCCAGGTGTACGCCGAGTCGGATCTGCGGCGCCCGGGCGCGGCGGCCGACGACGACACGTTCGTGGCGATCACGCACACCTCGGGCGTCCGCTCGCACCTGTACGTGAGCGTGACGACGGCCCAGCTCGGCCCGCGTTTCCGGGTGCTCGGGTCGAGCGCCGGCTTCGTGAAGTACGGCCTCGACCCCCAGGAGGCCGCTCTGCGCGAGGGCGCCCGGCCGGTCCCGGGCGAGCCGTGGGGCGAGGAGGGCGAGGAGCAGTGGGGCCGGCTCGGCGCGGGCGAGTCCCCGGTCACGGGCGGCGGCACCCCGGTCCGTACGCTCCCGGGCGACTACCCGGCGTACTACGCGGCGGTCACGGACGCGCTGCGCGGGACGGGCGACAATCCGGTGACCGCCCTTCAGGCCGCCGAGGCCCTGGACGTCCTGGAGGCGGCCCGCCGCTCGGCCCGCGAGGGGGTCACCGTGACCCTGCGGCCCGCCGGCGCCGGCACCTCCGTACCCTCGCCCGCCCACGCCCCCGAGGAGCAGCCCGTATGAACCCCACCGCTCCGACCATCTCCGAGCTGATCGCCCAGGAGCGCCGGCTGACGCTGCCGCACTTCGGCTACGACGACGCCTACGCGCTCGGCGGGCTGCTGGTCTCGCTGGCCCGGGAGCGGCACGCCCCGGTCGCGATCGACATCCGGCGCGGGGCGCAGCAGCTGTTCCACGCGGCGCTGCCCGGTTCGAGCGCGGACAACGACGCGTGGATCGACCGCAAGCGCCGGGTGGTCGAGCGGTACGGGGAGAGCTCGTACCTGGTGGGGACGCGGTTCCGGGCGAAGGGGACGACGTTCGACGAGGCGTCCCGGCTGGACCCGGACGTGTACGCGGCGCACGGCGGATCGTTCCCGATCGCGGTCGAGGGCGCGGGCGTCATCGGCTCGGTGACGGTCTCGGGGCTGCCGCAGGCGGAGGACCACGCGCTGGTGGTGGAAGCGCTGGAGCAGTTCGTGACGCGGATCGACGGCTGACGTACGCGGAGGGTGGGGTCCGTACGCGACGGACCCCACCCCTCCGATGTATCGGGGCGCTCTGGAGCGCGTTGGGAACGCCTCAGGCGTCCTTCAGCTCCTGGCGCTGCCGGCCCAGGCCCTCGATCTCCAGCTCCACGACATCGCCCGCCCGCAGGTACGGCTTGGGCTCGGGCTGCCCCATGGCGACGCCGGCCGGGGTGCCGGTGTTGATGACGTCGCCCGGGTAGAGCGTCATGAACCGGCTCAGATAGCGGACGACCTCGCCGACCGGGAAGATCTGGTCGGCGGTCGTGCCGTCCTGCTTCAGCTCGCCGTTGACCCAGAGCTTCAGCGGGAGGGCCTGCGGGTCGGCGACCTCGTCGGCGGTGACCAGCCAGGGGCCCAGCGGGTTGAACGTCTCGCAGTTCTTGCCCTTGTCCCAGGTGCCGCCGCGCTCGATCTGGAACTCGCGCTCGGAGACGTCGTGCGCGACCGCGTACCCGGCGACGTGGGCGAGCCCCTCCTCGGCCGTCTCCAGGTAGCGCGCGGTGCGCCCGATGACGACGGCGAGCTCGACCTCCCAGTCGGTCTTCACGCTGCCGCGCGGCACGAGCACGGTGTCCTCGGGTCCGACGACGGTGTCCGGGGCCTTGAAGAACAGGATCGGCTCGCCGGGGATCGACGCCCCGGTCTCCGTGGCGTGGTCGTGGTAGTTCAGCCCGATGCACACGATCTTGCCGATGCGGGCGAGCGGCGGGCCCACCCGCAGCCCCCCGGCGTCGAGCGCCGGCAGCCCGCCGGACGCGGCGGCGGCACGCACCCGGGCGAGCGCGTCCTCGTCGGCCAGCAGGGCGCCGTCGATGTCGGGGACGACGCCCGACAGGTCGCGCAGGGTTCCGTCCTCGTCCAGCAGCGCCGGTCGTTCCGCGCCCGCCGTACCCACACGAAGCAGCTTCAAGAGTCGTTCTCCTCGGTCGGGATCAGGCCCGTCGGATGGGTGGCGGCCATCGCAGGCTTGTCCGATCCTCCAAGACATCCGATCACTCCGCAAGACCCTGTTCACCAACTGGACCGGGACCGGTCCGGACCGGTTACGCGGCCGTGGCGACCGCGGCGCCCGGCGCGGTCATGTCGCGGTACAGGAAGGCCCGCTCGATCGCGGTCCAGGTGGTGCTGGTGACCACGTAGAGCGCGGCGGCCAGCGGCACGAAGGCGACGGTGAAGAGGGTGAAGAAGGACATCAGCGGCATGAGCTGGTTCATCGCCCCCATGCCGGGCACCGGCTGCCCGTCGGGGCCGGCGGGCGGGGTGACCGGGTTGGCGGCCATCTGACGCTTCGTACGCCCGTAGTTGAAGGTGGCGACGGCGGCCACGATCACGAAGAGGCCCAGGTAGACGAGGCCCTGCGCGCCGAACATCCCGCCGTTCCCGAGCGCGTCGTGCCAGCGCTCGCCGAGCGGCGCGTCGAAGAGCTGGTGGCCGAGGAGCGAGTTCGCCTCGCCGCCGATCCTCTGGCTGGAGAAGAGGTGGTAGAGCAGGAAGAACGCCGGCATCTGGAGGAGGCTCGGCAGGCAGCCGGAGAGCGGCGAGACCTTCTCCTCGCGGTGCAGCTCCATGAGCGCCTTCTGCATCCGCTCACGGTCCTTGCCGTGCTTCTTGCGCAGCTCGGCGATCTGCGGCTGGAGCCGGCGCTGGGCCTTCTGCCCGCGTGCGGCGGCCCGCGAGAGCGGGTGCACGGCGAGCCGGACGAGCGCGGTGAACAGGACGATCGCGGCGGCGGTGGACGCGCTCTGGAAGAGCGGGTGGAGCAGGTCGGCGAGGGCGCCGACCAGGCTGGCGAAAGCGGACATGAAGGCGGACATGGGTGAGCCCTCCGGGGGTCTCGTCGTGCCGGAAGTGTGGTTTCGGCGTGACGGGTCCGCGGGAGGGCTTCCTTCGGGAAGGGCGGTGCCCCTACGCGGCCGTCAGGAGGGCACGGCCCGGCGCTCGGGGGCGCCGGCGCCCCTGGGCGTCCGGGTCCCGTTGCGGAAGGAACGCGGTGCGCTTCTCCCGGTCGCGCATGGCCGTACGCACCCGGGTGCGGGGCACCGGGGCGGCGCAGCGGGCGCTGATGACCGAGCAGGCGACGAGCGCGGTGCCGGCGGCCGCGGTCGCGGCGAGCGCGACGGCGGCGGAGAGGCTGCCGCCCTCGGCGAGAAGCACCTCGGTGAGGAGGAAGAGGAGCAGCCCCGCGGGGCGCAGGACGCGGGAGAGACCGCGGCGTGCGCGGCTCATGGCGCCGGTGTCCATGGGCGGTGCCTCCCTTCCGTATCCGCTTCTGTCGGTCCATCCGTTATACACGACCGGCCGAGTGGGTCAACGTACGTTGACGACCATCCGGTCCGCCTCCAGCTCGTCCCGGGCCAGCACCTCGTCGTCCGGCCGTTCGTCGCGCTCGCGCGGCCCGGCGTACGTCACCACGAGCGCGACCGCCAGGTTGGCGGCGAGCGCGACGATGCCCGCGTTCACGCCCCACACCGGATCGTGCTCCGTGAACACGAACCCGCACACCACGCCGACCCCGACGACGAGCCCGGACAACGCCCCGAGCATCGTCAGCCGCCGCCACATCAGACCCAGCAGCACCATGGGGAGCAGCTGCGCCATCCCCTCGTACGAGATGAGCGAGAGGCGTACGAGGGTGTTCGGGGCGGTGTACGTGAGGAGCAGCGCCAGAGAGCCCGCGACCACGACGACCAGCTGCGCGGCGCCCTTCTGCCGGCGCTCCCAGCGGGGCACGAGCGAGAGCACGCTGCGGCCCCACATCGTGCCGATGACCAGCATGAACACCGCCATGGGCACGATCGAGCTGAGCGCGGCGGCCACCCCGATGACCCCGACGGACCAGGCGGGCAGCGAGTCCGTGACCAGCTTGAAGAGGGCGAGGTTGGACTCGGCGCCGACCAGCCCCGGCACCACGAACAGCGCCGCCATGCCGAGCAGCATCGGGACGAAGAGCAGGACGTTGTAGGCGGGGAGCCACATCGCGTTGCGGCGGAGCACGTCGGCGTTCTTGGCGCCGAGGTAGCCGGCGACGGTGGTCGGGAAGATCACGACGGTGAGCGAGTTCAGGAACGACGTGGTGATGAACCACGCCTGCCCGAGGCCGCTGTCCCCGTGGCCGGGGAAGGTCAGCCACTCGCTCTTCTCGCTGACGAGCCGGTCGAGGAAGGGCCCGTAGCCGTCGAAGTAGTGCACGGGCACGTAGACCGCCAGGAAGCCGAGCGTGACGATCACCAGCAGGTCCTTCAGCACGGAGACCCACGCGCTGCCGCGCAGCCCGCTGACGACGACGAACCCGGTGGTGACGGCGAAGGCGATGAAGTACGCCCAGTTCAGGCTGATGGCCCCGTACGAGATCGTCGAGACGACGACGCCCATGCCGGTGATCTGGAGCTGGATGTACGGAAGCAGGAACACGGTCGCCAGAACGGCGACGAGCGCGCCGAGCCAGGGCCGCCCGAAACGGTGCGCCACCATGTCGGTGATCCCGACGAGACCGTGCTTGCGCGCGTACGCCCACAGCATCGGCCCGACGACGTAGCCGACGGCGTAGCCGCAGGACATGTACGCGACGACGTAGAGGACGGGCGCCCCGTAGTTGTAGCCCCAGCCGGCGGCGCCGAGGTAGCTGAAACTGGTGTAGCCCTCGCCGGCCATCAGCACCCAGATGAAGACGGTGCCGAGGCTGCGCCCGCCCACCGACCACTCGGCGAGCCCGCCTCCCCCGCCGCGTCTGCCGCGTACGGCGAGCAGCCCCAGGGCGACGGTGGCGACCATGAAGACCCCGAAGACGGAGGTCGCGACGGCGGCGTTCACCGGCGGTCACCCCGCCGGGTCAGCCACACGGCGACGGGGGTCAGCAGGGTCGCCCCGAGCAGCCAGAAGAAGAGGAACGGCAGCCCGAGAACGACGGGCCGGACCCGGTTCACGAACGGCAGCGCCCCGAGGTAGAGCACGTAGGGGACCAGCAACCACAACAACTGCGGACGTCGTCTGAGCACGTGGAGACACGTTAGAGGGTCGGCGGCATGCCCGGGCCATTGCCCGGGGCGTTGCCCGGACTGGCCCGGGGCGTTGCCCGGGGAGTAGCCCCCGCCGCGCGCCCGCACAGCAGTACGGTGTGGTGCATGCGCCCCGACACCCCTGCCGACCACATCTCCGAAGCCGAGCGTCTGCTCCGCACCGCGGCGCAGTACCCCGAGGACCACGAACCGCTGCTCCTCCAGGCCGCGGCCCACCTGGAACTCGGCGGCGACCGCGCCCGCGCCGCGACGCTCTACGACGACCTGCTCGGCGACCCCCGCACCGAGCACCCGCACCTGGTGAAGGCGCTCAGCGCCGCGAACCTGTGGGAGTACGGCCACGAGGCGGAGGCCCGCGCGCTGATCGACGGCGTCCGGGTGGCGGCCCCGCAGGAGGCCGCCCCGTGGGAGATCGCGGCCGAGACGCTGGAGGCCCACGACGAGCTGGAAGCGGCGCACGACCTCTTCTCCACGGCCCTGCGCCTGCTGATCGCCCCGGGCGAGGAGGTCCCGTACGCGACCCAGTCGCTGCTGACCGGCCGCCACCGGGTGCGCCGCCTGATGGGCGTCGGGCACGACGCCTGGGACGAGCTGGCGGACACGCTGCACACGGCGGCGGTCCCGCTGGACGAGCTCCACGACCCGAAGCGCCTGTGGTCCCTGGGATCGTCGGACCCGGGTGAGCTGCGTGCCGAGATCACCCGCCTCCGCGCCGAACTGGGCACGTACCGCACGGCGTTGTCCCGCCCCTTCCCGGTGGCGGTGCTGCACTGGCCGGCGGCGGAGTTCCGCGAACTCCTCACGGCGTACCCGAGCCTGGGCAGCGAGTACGCCTCCCACCCGGACCACCTGGCCCGCCTGGAGACGGCCCTGCGCGACCTCCAGGCGGCGGGCACCCCGAACCTCGGCATCGTCCGGGGCACGGTCCCCTCCTACGAAGCCTTCGCCGCCTCCGAATCCGCCTCCCCGGCCGACCCGGACCTCCTCCCCCAGTACGCGACGACCCTGGCCGCGCGAGGCCGAGCGGTGCCGTGGCCCCCGGCGAAGAGCGCGGAGTGCTGGTGCGGGTCGGGGGAGTCCTATCGGGGATGCCACGGGGGGCGGGTGTAGGGGCGGGCACAGGAGCGGGTCCGAGGCTTCGGGGTCTCCGTGTGAGGCGGCCGGGTTGAGGCGGTGGGAATGCGGGTGCCGGAGTGAGGCGGCCGGAACGCGGCGGGCGGACTGACGCGGTGGGAATGCGGCGGCCAGGGTGACGCGGCCGGTTGAAGCGGCCGGAATGCGGGTGCCGGGGCGCGCCCCGGCTCCGTACCCTTCGCCCATGCCCGGACTCCAGCGCCTGCGCCCCGACCACGCCCCGGCCGTCCTCGCGTTCGAGAAGGCCAACCGCGCGTTCTTCGCCGCGTCGGTCCCGGACCGCGGCGACGCCTACTTCGCCGACTACCCGCCCCGCCACGAGGCTCTGCTCGCCGAACAGGCCGCGGGCATCTGCCACTTCCACGTCCTGGTGGCGGAGGACACGGGCGAGGTCCTGGGCCGCTTCAACCTGATGGACGTCTCCGCCGGCACGGCCGAACTCGGCTTCCGCCTCGCGGAGAAGGCCACGGGCAGGGGCCTGGCGACGACCGCCGTGCACGACCTCTTCGCGCTGTGCCGCACGACGTACGGCCTGACGGTGCTCAGGGCGAGGGCGGCGTCGCGGAATGCGGCGTCGCGGGCGGTGCTGAGGAGGACGGGCTTCGTGGAGACGGGCGAGGCGGTGGTGCCGGCGGGGGAACGGGGGGTGGGGTTCGTGCGGGTGCTGGGGGCGGGCTCCGCCTAGATCCCCTGCGCCCGAGCCGCCCAGCGGCTGCGGTGCTGCTGGACACAAGTGGGGTCTATGCGGTGCTCAGGCAGCACGTGCAGTTCGCCCAGCACCTTCTGAGTGAAGGCGTCGACGACCTTGAGGTCATCGGTAATGAGCCGCATGCCACTATCGAAGAGAACGTGACAGTTCGGGCAGAGACAGAGGATGTTACTGCGCACGTCCTCGCCGTTGTGCGGCCTTCCCAGCGCGTGGATATGCGCACCCTCGCTGTACCGTCCACCATCTGCGTCCACGACCAAGGGAATGCTGCACATCTGACAAACATTCCTGTACAGATTCTTGACAGCCCGAGCCTCAGCGGTGTTCCGTACACGCCGCTGAACACTCACGTATTTCGCGGCCGCCTTCTCAAGCGGCGTGACCGGTCGAATCTCTGCAGCATCGCCACTCTTCGACGGCTCCCAGGGCTCCACGGCCGACGACTTAGTCAAACGAAACTGCCACATGAGAAAGCCACGGTCGGTGCGCACGCTCCAGTAGTCCTCAACGAGGTAGAGCCCGCGGTATTCGTACCCCTTGGTCGCCTTGCGTCGCTTGATGCCCAGTCCGCGCACATACCGGATGGGCAGACCTTCCCGATAGTTGACCAGCATTCCTTCGTTAACATCTGTCAACTGCTGGTCTGCCGTGATGTGTCCGTCCTGGTCAGGCGACCCACCCTGGGCCGTGTAAATGATGACGTCGCCATAGTCCTCGTCGGCAGCGTAACCACCGCTCGCCACAATCGAGTCAACGCCCTGATGCGACGTTCCAGAGATCCCCTGCCCGCGAAACCGGTGTACATCAGCAGCGTAAAGGTCATCATGCCTGCTGAACCACGCCCCTTCCATCACGTTCGGAGGGGGGCCAAAGTAGATGGGCTTCGACTTCGAGGGCGACATGCGATCATTCTGTCCATGGCGCACACCTTCTATCAATACCTTTTGACGATCGGCGCCGACATGGCAGGTTCAGATCAACTCTTTCGGTAGGTCGCCTGCTCACCCCTCTCCGGCAGCTACCCCCATGCCACCGGCGCCTCCTCCACCATCCACACCGCCCTGCACCCCGATCCGGCTCACCCGCCATCCCTCGTCCGTACGCCGGAACCGGTCCTCATGCACCCCGCCCACCGTGAAGAGCGGGTGGGCCCCCTTGCCGCGTGAGGACGTCCGAGGAGGTGTGGAGCGTGGCGGCGACGCGGTTGACGGCCTCTCCCGTGAGGCGGATCGCGTCGGCGCCGGTTGCCACACCGACCGGGGTCGTCACGTGCAGGTCATCGGGAAGTAGGCGCCGGATCGCCCTCTTCGAAGCGGCGTTCGTTCAGCGCACGGCAGAAGCCGCTGAGGAAGGCGGCGATCTCGAAGTGGTCCCTGGGGTCCGGGGCGGTGTCGTTCTCGTTCATGGGCCCGAGCGTGCGGCCTCGACCGGACGGGGGGTCAAGAGGTCCCGCACGCGGCGGTACGCTCACGCCACGCACCGCTCGCGCGCATCCGAGGGAGTCCCATGGCGGCCCGGCCCCTTCTCTTCCTGGACGTCGACGGACCGCTGAACCCGTACGCCGCACAGCCCGAACGACGCCCCGCGGGCTACACCACCATCCGCGTGCCCCGGAGCGGCCTCGGCGCTACGGGGCACGGCCTGCTCCGCTCCTCCGCGAAGCCGTTGCGGGTGTGGCTCAACCCGGCCCACGGCGAGGCGCTGTCGGCGCTCGGGTACGAGTTGTGCTGGGCCACCACCTGGATGAACGACGCGAACACCTGGTTCGGGCCCGTCCTGGGCCTGCCCGAGCTGCCGTTCGTCGACTTCGGGGACGGTCTGTTCGGTGAGCGCCCCGACGGGGTGCACTGGAAGTGCGAGGCGTTGCTCGCGTACGCCGGCGGGCGGCCGTTCGCCTGGGTGGACGACGAACAGAGCGACGCCGACCACGCCCACGTCAGCGCCCACCACCCGGCCCCGGCGCTGCTCCACCACGTCGATCCGCGGATCGGGCTGCGGGACGACGATTTCGCCGCCCTGGCGTCCTTCGCCGCCACCCTCGCCGGACCCGCCTGAGCGGGCAGCCCGCCCGATCCGGGCGCGATCCCGCTTCCCCTCGAACGCCCAACAAGCAACGATGGGTACAAGCAGCGAGGGGCGCAGTCCGTGGCCCTTCCGTCGGAGTGGGGGGAACTCATGGTGCTGTTCATCAGTCTCGTGGTCGGTTTTGGCGTGATCGTCGCCGCGTGCCTCGTAGCCCTGCGGATGCGCGGCGGCTCCGGCGAGCGCGGGGCCCGCGAGCGGGGGGCGGCCGAGCAGGGGCAGGCGCAGGCCCTGGCGCACAGGCACGTGCAGAACCAGAACATGGGTCCGTACGGGGGCTGAGCGCGGGCCGGCGGTTCACCGACACGACGAGGTACGCGCACGCGAAGACCGCTACCAGGCACGCCCCCGGCGACCACCACCGCGGCGCAGCCCAGCGTCGCCGGCGTGCCGGTAATCGCCGTCCAGCCGCCCCGCGTCGCACGCCGCACGCGCTGGACGGCGTCGTCGTAGACGGTGGCATCGTAGGCGGTGGCGTCGTAGACAGTGGCGTCGTAGGCGGTGGCGTCGTTCCAGTCGTCCTCGGTCATGCTGCCCGGCCCTCGTTCCGCCAGGCCGCGTCGTGCGTGGGCGGGCCTGGGAGCCGAGTAGCGTTGCCGCGACACGCTACTCGGCGCCGCCCGCCGTAGGCCGGCCGCATGCCTCCGCGCCAGTCGTGGGCGACGAACCGCGAGCGATACCCGGGGGCGACGGAGACGCGCCCGGGACAACGCTCGACGGGGAGTTCGTGCGTTTCGGGAGCGCAACATCGACGCGGCCCTGCCCCTGATCGTGTTCGACAACTCGGCGAGCCCACGCCCGTAGCGGCGCTCACCGAACGACCCAGGGACGTAGTGGTCGTCGGGGGGGCGGAATCCGCAGACGAGCATGTCGTCGACGTCGACCTGATCCGCCGCCACGCGCGGCCCCGGACGGCGCTCGCGTTCAAGGCCCTCGGGCGGGGACGGCATGGAGGCGGCACAGACGCGGCTGCCGCACGGAGACGCGGGCGAACCCCCAACTCACGGATCTTTTACGGGCTCCGCGGCGCAAGCCGGTCGCATCACTGCCCCAGGGACGCGACCAGCCGCTCCAGTGACCTCCGAGCGGGCGGCCCCCACGTCGACTTGCCGTTGGGGAGCCCCCGGTCACCGTCGTCCGCGATGAGCAGGCCACTCAGCGCGCGCAGGACCGCCCACCCCCGGGCACGGCGAAGAGTTGCCACGTCCGGGGCGGGCCGGCAGGCGGCGTGGAAGCGGTCGGCGGCGCCGTCCGGGAGCAGGATCCAGGCGGCGGCGAGGTCACAGGCCGGGTCACCCGCGAAGAGGTCACCGAAGTCGATGACCCCGCAGAACGTGCCGTTGGCGGTCAGCACGTTGGCGGGATGCAGATCGCCGTGGAGCCACAGCGCGGGCCCGTCCCAGTCGGGAGCTGCGACCGCGTCCTCCCAGACGCGGCGGACCGGGTCGGGATCGGCGACCAGCCCCTTCTCGGTGACGGCGGCGAGCGCGTGCCCGAAGTGCTCCCCGTACGGCCCCAACGGCCCGCCGCGCCCCCGCCCGGAGGGCGCCTCGGGCGGGGCCGGCCGGTGCAGAGCGCCGAGGAACCGGGCCAAGGTGTCGGCCGCGTCCTCGGCCCGGGTCGCCGGAACCCGGTCGGCAGGCTCACCGGACACCCACGTGGTGACCAGCCAGGGCCGCGGGAATCGTTCGGACGGTACGCCGAGGCGCTGCGGCACGGGCACGGGCAGCGGGAGGCCCGGGGCCAGCACGGGCACCCAGGCGTGCTCCTTGAGCAACAACTCGTCTGCGGACTCGGTTGCCCACGGCAACCGCACGGCGAGCTCGTCCCCCAGCCGCCACACCTGGTTGTCCCACCCACGTGCGCCCAGCTCCAGGGGGAGATCGGCGAGATCGGGGTGCTGGTCGCGAAGGAGGGCGCGAATCAGGTCGGGGGTCAGGTCGGCTCGGGCGTCGGCGTCGGCGTCGGTCATGCGGGCCACCGTAGTCGGCCGAACTCCGTTACGGGGCGGGCGATTTCTTCGCTGTGCGCGTCAGCACGTACGTGTTGCCGATGTCGGGGTCCCCGTAGAAGAAGAACAGTTTCAACTCGTGCTTCCGTTCGGAACGGTCCACGTGGAGCGACCAGTTGTACGCGGACGGAGACTGCGCGTCCGCAGACGGGGACGAGTTCCCGGCGGCTTGCGGGGCACGCCTGTCCACCCGTGACGGCGCCTTCAGCGCGAGCCGGACGACCTGCCCGCCGTCGGTGTCGGCCAACCGCCAGGCCCCCGTACCGGAGAGGCGCCACCCCTCGTCGTAGTCGAAGTCCTGCCCATCGAGCTTCTTGAGCAACGCCGTCCCGTCCTCGTGCAACTCGACCCGGGTCCCCTCGACGTTCGCCCAGTCGCCGGCGATCTCGGTGGCGGTGGCGTCGTGGATGCCGGTCCCGCCGTAGTACTGAGCGGGCCCGGCGCACGCCACCAGAAGCCAGCTGCACGCAGCTATCCCGGCGCGCGCGTAACACCTGCTTGCCATTGGACCTCCCCGGCTGCCGACTGCGTTGGGCGTTGCACGCGTTCGACCATATGGCCGCGATCCTTCCCTGGGGGCTGCGGGGCTTGTTCTGGGGCCGGCCCATGCGCGCAGGGGCGAGGAGCAGGTGAGGCCACTCGCGGCGGTCGATGTATGTGCGGGGCGGGGCCATTTGCTGTCCCCGCGGGTGCGGGGAGTAGGCACACCGGGCCGCGACAACCCAGCCCTCGCCGGGGCCATCCCCGCGCATGCAGGGAGCAGAACGGGCCCTTGATCGGCTTGTTCGTCGTGTCGGGGCCATCCCTGCGTGTCCGGGGAGCAGTGGTCGGTCTCGTCGCGCTCCGGGTCGCGCTGGGGACCATCCCCGCGTGTGCGGGGAGCAGGTCTTGCACCCCAACAGTGGGTAGTACTTCTAGGGGCCATCCCCGCGTGCGGGGAGCAGATCGCGTTCTCCAGCGGCGGGATCGTGGTCACGGGGCCATCCCCGCGCGTGCGGGGAGCGGGCGATCGTGTTCCACGTTGGCACAATCCCGGCGGGGCCATCCCCGCGCGTGCGGGGAGCAGCGCGCCATGGTGACGCTGCCCGGTTTGCGGATGGGGCCATCCCCGCGCGTGCGGGGAGCAGCCTCCCGGCAGGAGCACAACCCCCGTGACTTGGGGGCCATCCCCGCGCATGCGGGGAGCAGGTCGGCGGCGCCGCGTTCATGCTCCTGGCCGCGGGGCCATCCCCGCGCGTGCGGGGAGCAGGATCAGCAGGCCCGGGATACGGTCATCGTCGGGGGGCCATCCCCGCGCGTGCGGGGAGCAGGGCCTCTTCCCTGGCAACCCCACCGAAGTGCTGGGGCCATCCCCGCGCGTGCGGGGAGCAGGGACTGCGTCGTTCCGAGGTACTGGTCCCGGAGGGGCCATCCCCGCGCGTGCGGGGAGCAGACGACCCGCAGCGTGCCCTTGCCGCTCATGCGGGGGCCATCCCCGCGCGTGCGGGGAGCAGCATGATCCGGATCGCGTTAGGCGTCATGTGGAGGGGCCATCCCCGCGCGTGCGGGGAGCAGCCGGTGACGTCGTCGACGTAGGTGGTGGAGTGGGGGCCATCCCCGCGCGTGCGGGGAGCAGATGAGCTGTATCGCCGTGGTCTTTCCTGCACCGGGGCCATCCCCGCGCGTGCGGGGAGCAGGCGCCGCGTCCGCTGCCAGGACGAAAGCGAGCGGGGCCATCCCCGCGCGTGCGGGGAGCAGCCTTCGTGACCTGCGACGTTATCCCGCGCGGGCACGGTTTTTGACCACTTTCACACATTCCGACATAGCTGCCCTATCGCCCCATTGCGGCAAAGTCAAAGATCGATAGCCCCGTCCGATGAATTCGCACGGTTTCGCAAGCTTCTTAAGCCGAACGACATCACATCGGCTGCGCCGCCTGCACGGTTTACCGACGCCCTACGCAGCCGTCAAAGCCGCTCAGCGAGCAGCCGCTTGCGGTGGTCTCTGCGGCGTACGGCCGTGACGATCACGATGACAGTACCGAGGCTGACTCCGACGACAGGTAGAACGACGGCCAGAATCGACCCACCCAGAAACGTGACGATGCCGCCGGATTTCCCGATGGCGTACTGGGACGGCCCTTCGGATGAGCAGGTGATCTTGTAGTTGCCCGTTCGAGACGCTTCGATGTCGTACAGGGGATTCCAGGTCTCGTCGCGTGTGAGGAACACGTCGATTCCCGGGCCCCCAAGGCGCGGGTTGCCTGGCCCGGTGATGTTGCAATCCTGGGCGGCCGACGGGCCCCTGTCCTTGATCCAGATCGTCCGCTCGCTCTCCGGGCCGAGCCGGAGGGAGAAGATGTCGCCGTTGGCGAACTGGTGGTCGGTGTCGACCGCGTCGACCATGTTGTTGAAGCGATAGACCCCGAGGACCACGCCCAGCACGATCAGTGCGACCGTGGTCACGGCCGCTACCGCGTACCAGAGGCGGCCGGGACTGAGTTCGTTCGCCGGTATCTGCGGCGGAGCGAAGGGCAGCATCGACGCATCTTAGACCGCTTGTTCGGGATGAGCGGTGGGCCTCAAGTGCCGTTGTTCCTGGGGGACTGGGCAAGCGGCCCAGCTTCTGCCATCTGCTCCATCGACGCCCCGCTGCGGCCTGCTGGCTCTCGTTCAAGCAAGTGAGAACACGGGGTCGGCGACAGAGCTGTCATCCCTGCGCATGCGGGGAACAGTCCGATCGGTACGCCGGTCGTCGCCTACCCCGGAGACCATACCCGCGCGTGCGGGGAGCAGCTGGTCCGGGGGGACGAGCTCCACACCGGCCTGGGGTCATCCCCGCGCGTGCGGGGAGCAGACCGGCGACGTCCTCGGCCTGGTCCTCATCGAGGGGCCATCCCCGCGTGTGCGGGGAGCAGCAGTCCGGGGTGAGTCCAGCGTGGACGATCGCGGGGCCATCCCCGCGCGTGCGGGGAGCAGACTGGCAGCAAGGATTCGCCACGATTCGCCAGGGGGCCATCCCCGCGCGTGCGGGGAGCAGGGTGCCTTCCTGGTTCCGTTGGTTTCACCGCTGGGGCCATCCCCGCGCGTGCGGGGAGCAGGTCATGGGCGTAACCGGCGCCGGGAAGTCGGAGGGGCCATCCCCGCGCGTGCGGGGAGCAGGGTGCAGGCGCGTCCGGATGCAGGAGCGTGTCGGGGCCATCCCCGCGCGTGCGGGGAGCAGATCTTTCGGATGGTGGACCGGCCCCACTGTTCGGGGCCATCCCCGCGCGTGCGGGGAGCAGCGACACCGGTCCGCTGAGTCGACCAGAGGGCGGGGGCCATCCCCGCGCGTGCGGGGAGCAGGATCGGCGCGAACGGCCCCTGTGTCTGCAGGAGGGGCCATCCCCGCGCGTGCGGGGAGCAGAACCAGAACGATCAGGACATCACCGGCAGTCAGGGGCCATCCCCGCGCGTGCGGGGAGCAGACTCCCTGACCTGCGGATCTATTGGGCGGGAGCACCGTTTCTGACCACTTTCACAGAGTCCGGCATAACCACCTCAACGATCACACGTCAGGCATACGCGGCAAGGGTACGCCAACGCTCCTGGCCTCTGTGCCCCTTCGCCGCCGCACGCGCCGTCTCGCCCTACCAACCTCACCACGCCCCAGCGCCCCGCAATATCCCTTCATCCGAGAGCCGGCCACAAGCGGGAACAGTTCACGCATCCGGGAAGCCCGCCTGGACGGAAACTACTGCGGCTGGCGTAGAACAGGCGACGCTTCGCATGCGGGTCCACCTCCAGGGCACCGGGCGCATACCTGACGTAACGGTTCTTATTTGGGGAGGCTGCTGTGATGGCGAATGTGAAGTCCCGGAAGTCCAAGGCGGCGGCGTACGGGGTGGCGGGCTTACTGGCCGTTGCCGCGCTCGCCGGGTGCGGGTCGGACGACAAGGGCGACTCCGCGAACGACTCGAAGCCCTCCAGGGCGGGCAAGACTGCCGACACGTCGCCCTCGCAGGTCGTGCAGGCGACCAACAAGAACACCACCGAGGCCGGGTCCGCGCGCGTGAAGATCACGACCTCGGTCAGCGCCGAAGGTCAGAGCCAGACGATCACCGGCTCCGGCGTCATGGACTTCGAGGATGGGGAGAGCAAGCTGACCATGGAGCAGTCGGGTCAGCGGCTGGAGCAGCGGGTGGTGGACAAGATGATCTACCAGAAGCCGCCGAAGGGCGAGGGCGGCCTGCCCGGGGGCAAGAGCTGGATGAAGATCGACATGGAGAAGCTGCGTACCTCCGGGGCCGCCGGAAGCAGCCAGGTGAGCGATCCGACCAACTCGTTCGCCTACTCCAAGGCACTGTCCGAGAAGGACGTGAAGAAGGTCGGCACGGAGAGCCTGGGTGGTGTCGAGACGACGCACTACAAGGTCAGCCTGGACATCGACAAGCTCGCCAAGGGCGACGCCGCACAGGCTCGGAAACTGCGCGAACAACTCGGCAAGACGGTGCCGGTGGACCTGTGGGTCGACGGCAAGGGGCTGATGCGCCGCCAGCAAATCGAGATGACCGCGCAGCCGGCCGGGGGCGCGAAGGACTCCGGTTCAGCGAACCGGGGCAAGGCGAAGGTCGTCATGGACTTCAGCGACTTCGGAACCGATGTCGATGTCGACGCACCCGCCGCCGGGGACACGGTCGACGTGACGGACAAGGTCGTCAAGCAGGCGGGCGGCCAGCAGTCCTGACCGACGCGCCGCGGCCCGGCGGGAGGCGTGGCCGTCGTCGGGCCATCCCCGCGGGCGCGGGGAGCAGGCTCGCGTGGCGGTAAGCCGTTCCAGGAGGTCGGGACCATCCCAGCGTGCGCGGGGAGCAGGACTGGGCTCTGGAAGAGAACCGCGTGATGCGGGAACCATCCCCGCGTGCGCGGGGAGCAGAACATGTACTTGAGCGCCGCGGAGATCGCCTTGGGACCATCCCCGCATGCGCGGGGAGCAGTGCGTGGTGCCCATGGCCGGGGGCTGCGTCGCGGGGCCATCCCCGCGTGCGCGGGGAGCGGGATGTGACCTGACCGGACCCCAGGATGGTGGCGGGACCATCCCCGCGTGCGCGGGGAGCGGAGCTTGCAGCGCAGGATCGCGACCGGGCCGGTGGGACCATCCCCGCGTGCGCGGGGAGCGGATCAGCCACAGGTTCTCCGGCAGCACCGTGGGGGGACCATCCCCGCGTGCGCGGGGAGCGGGGACTCACGGGCTGAAGGAACAGGCTCGGCAGGGGACCATCCCCGCGTGCGCGGGGAGCGATCCGTCGGGCGATGACCCACTCGGGGAGGGGGGGACCATCCCCGCGTGCGCGGGGAGCGGTTGACCAGCCCGGTCGTCTTGGGCAGCAGCCCGGGACCATCCCCGCGTGCGCGGGGAGCGGGCGGCTTCTGCTTCTTCGTGGCCGGCTGCCCCGGGACCATCCCCGCGTGCGCGGGGAGCGGACCTGAGCGCCCCCGATGCGGCCCGAGCGCACGGGACCATCCCCGCGTGCGCGGGGAGCGGATGTTGTTCGAGGTCGACGGGGTGTGGCACGAGGGACCATCCCCGCGTGCGCGGGGAGCGGACTGCGTGACCTGCGGGTTTGTCTCGGGTGAGTGGCGTTTCTGACTACTTTCGCGCACTCCGGCATAACCGCCTCAATGACCCCACAGCTGGCATACACACCACACCCTAGGCCAACTGCCCGACACCGTAGGCCCGTTCTCGCCGAGCGCCGACCCTCATACCCACTCCCCCACCTCATCCAGCCAAACCCTCTCCCCCTCCCCCCGCGCCGTCACCCCGAACCGCCCCCACCCCGGCCTCCCCCGCTCCGCCCACCACGCGTACGCCCCCTCCACCTCGTCCCACAACCGCCGCCGCCCCCACTGCCACACGCGGCTCACCGTCTCCCCATCGTCCACCAGCACACACGCCCAGGACCGGTCCTTCCTGCCGTAGAACCAGTGGGGCTGTGTGCCGCGCACCTTCTCGGCGGCGATGTACGTGCAGGCGGGGACGCGGAGGCCCAGCGCGAAGATCAGCGGGCTGAAGCGGTCGGTCGTGGCCAGGGCCTTCGCGGCGTCGGATGTGGTCGTCGCTGCCGGAGCGGACGGGAGTCCCGACGCGTACGACTCGTGGTCGATCGGGGCCGACCGGTGCGCCCTCAGCTTCATGAACTCCACCGGGCCCGTGAACCTGCCCGTTGCGCTCTTCCCCGTCGCGTCCACCGTCAACCGCAGCACCGCGTCGGCATGGGTGAAGCCCGTACTCCAGGGCGCCACGATCACACCCCCGGGTCGCGTCTGCTCCACCCACGCATACGGGATCTCGCGGACTCCGCACGTGGCGATCACTCTGTCGAACACGCCCCGTCCCGGCGCACCCGCGCGCCCGTCGCCGTGGACCACCTCCACCGGGGCGCCGAAAAAGTGGTCCAGGGCCTCGCGCGCCCGGTTCGCCACCGCCTCGTCCACCTCCACGCTGACGACGTTCTCCTCGCCCACCTTGTGGGCCAGCAGCGCCGCGTTCCAGCCCGTCCCCGTACCGATTTCGAGGACGCGGCAATAGTCGTCCACCGCGAGCTCGTCCAGCATCCGGAAGACGACGCTCGGCATCGAGGCCGACGACGTCGGCAGCCGGCCCGGTACGCGGCCGGCGTGCTCCCCGTCGTCCCACTGCGTCACGATCGGCACATCCGCGTTCGCGTACCCGCGCCACGCCTGCGCGTTCTCCGTCCGCGACACGTGGGCCGTCCTCCCGGTCGCCATGTCGTACGGCCAGATCGTGTCCGGCAGGAACGCCTGCCTGGGCACCCGCGCATACGCGTCCACCCAGTGCGCCTTCAGCACGCCGTCTGTCGTGAGCGCGTACGCCACGTCCTCGCGCGTTGCGTGCACGCTCACCGTCTGCTCGCTCATGCTGCTGCCACGCCCTTCGGCGCATTCGGGAGCCCGGACAGGCCGCCCCGCTCGCCCGGCCGTGCCGCCACGCCGTTCGTCGTTCCGTTCATGGCCTCGTTCACCCTGTTCCGCCTCTCTCGCGTTACGTGTCGTCGTCCTTGCGCCCGCGCCGTCACAGGCGGTACTTCGCGTGCATCGCGTTCGTCTCCCGTACGCGTACGCGGATGTCGACCGGCGATGCCCCGGGCCTCTGCGAGCTGTCCGGGCAGATGGGCGCCCCGCACCGGCAGGGCGGGAACGCCGCGAGCGACGCGTAACGCGAGATGTCCGGGTCCCGCCGCAGCTCGCGGCTCGGGGGGCCTTCGTCGTCGGTCCGGGTGGGGAGAGGGCCGGGGGCCGGCGCGGTTCGATGCTCTTCGATAGGCACGTTTACGTGTCCCTTCGTAGCGCTTTCACTACCAGGAGCGCCCAGAGTGGCTTAGCCTCGCCGGAACAGCAACGTGGCAACGTAGCGTCAAGGGAGGGCACGTTGGCCAACATCAAAGAGCTGAATCCGAACGCCTCACCACAGGCCGCTTACGGCGCGCGTCTACGAAAAATGCGCGAGTCGCGCGGCTGGATTCAGGATCACTTTGCCTCGGTAGTCGGATGCAGCGGACGCCATGTCTCGGCAATCGAAACCGGCCGCAAACCTGCAACTCTGATGTTTTCGCGTAAGGCTGATGCTGTGTTTGGCCTGGCAGGCACGTCCGAGTCCTTCGAGCGTGAATGGCGCAAGCTCAAGCGCGGCAGCATGCTGGAGGGCTTCCCCGAATACGTGGGATACGAGGGCCGGGCCGTGGAGATTCGGCTCTTCCAGGTCTCCCTCATCCCCGGCCTGATGCAAACCCCGGAGTACGCACGCGCCTTGAACCACAGTTACGTACAGCGCGGTTCCGTCACCGCGGAACAGGCCGAAGAGCGCGTGTCACTGGTGTTGAAGCGGCAGGCCACACTGGTGAGGCAGCGACCGCCAGTGCTCTTCGTCATCGTGGACGAGAGTTGCCTCCTCCAAGCGGTTGGTGGCCCGCAGGTCATGAACAGGCAGCTGGAACGGCTGGAAGAACTGGCAACGCTCCCCAACTGGTTCATTCATGTGGCGCCGTTCTCCCTGGGGGAAAGACGGGCATTTCACCTGCCCGTCAACCTGCTCACTCTCCCTGATCGATCCGTCGTCGCGTACGCCGAATCCGAAGCACAGGGACACGTGGAACGCGAAACATCACTCGTGGTGCCCATGCTTACCGCTTACCATCAACTTCAGGGGGAGTCGCTGTCACAGGCAGCGTCAGTGGCTTTGATCAACCGGTTACGTAAGGGTGCCCCGTGATTTCCGACTCTCCGTACGAGTGAGAACTTGGTGGGCTCGAATGGCGGCGGGCACATCGGGGTCGCCGTCGTCCCTGCCCTCTACGACCGGGGCCGTTCCGATCCGTGACTCCAAGCGTGCCGCCGACGGCCCGAGGCTGCCGGTCCGCACCGAGGCTTTCTCGTCGTTCGTGGAAGGTGTAGGGACCGGAGAGTCGAGACGGTCCGGGCGACCTACCCGCCCCTGTTACGAGGCCGCGCCACCGCTGCCACGCGGCGGTGGGCGGCGTACGAGGACGACAAAGGCGCTCCCGCTCAGGCCAGGCCCTTGTGCATGACAATGCACGGCCGGCCGTGGGCCAGGTCCTGGCGCCGGTCGATCTCCCGCCAACCGAGGAAGCCCCAGAAGGCCTGGGCGTCCGGGTTGTTCTCGAGTACGGCGAGCCGGACGCCGCTCCTCCCCTCGGCCCGGAACCGCTCCTCGACCAGCCCGGCGAGGCGCCGCCCCAGCCCCGCACGGCGGCTGTGGCCATCCACCATGAGCAGCCCGATCCAGGGCAGGCCGTCCTTCGGATGCCGGTCGAGCAGACAGACGATCCCCGCGAGACGCCCTTCCCCATCCCGCGCAAGCAACACCTCGCCGCCCTCCGTGCCGGCTTCCCCTCTGAGATCAGCCTCAACATTCGCCGCCTGGATGTCGTCGGGGTCGTACTCACCCGCCGCGCGCCAGTACGCCGGGTTGCTTGCGTAGAGGGCGACGACCTCGCGGATCTCCTCGGCCGTGAAGGCGAGGGGGCGGAGGACGAGGGGTGCGGGGTGGGCCCCTGAACGGGCAGACATGGGGGCCAGGCTACGTGGCGGCGGCTGCCCTGTGGCGTGGCCTCGGGGGGCTTACGAATCGCTGCGCGCTTCCCCGCAGGCGCGGGAAGCAGCAGGTGAAGCGGCGCAGCAGGCCGGGCAGTGGGGGACATCCCCAACGCGCGGGGAGCAGAATCGCCGTGCCGGTCGCCGCGAGGATCGCGCGGGACCATCCCCGTACGCGCGGGGAGCAAGGTGCTGGTCACCTCGTGCCCGTGGAAGGGCGCAGGACCATCCCCACACACACGGGGAGCAGGGCTGGAAAGACGGTCCGTCGCCACGACGCTGGGGGCCATTCCCGCACGCGCGGGGAGCAGCCCTTGAGCCAGCTGCCCATACCCTTGATGCCAGGACCATCCCCGCACGCGCGGGGAGCACCGGGCCCGGGTGACCGCGAACACGTCCGGCTTGGGACCATCCCCGCACGCGCAGGGAGCACGAGGCCAACCGGCTGTTGGAGAAGGGAGCCCCGGGACCATCCCCGCACGCGCGGGGAGCACGTCCGGGGACAGCGACCCCGCCATCCCTGACCGGCACCGTCCCCGCACGCGCGAGGAGCACCGAGCACGTTCGGCGCTGGCCGTGTGAAGCAGGGACCATCCCCGCACGCGCGGGGAGCACTCCTGGCGACGATCTCGCACCAGACGAACGGCGGGACCATCCCCGCACGCGCGGGGAGCACTTGCTGGCGCGGGACTTCGCGATGGCTGCCCCGGGACCATCCCCGCACGCGCGGGGAGCACAGCGGCCGGTGTCGGGGCCCCTGCCCCGGGGCGGGACCATCCCCTCACGCGCGGGGAGCACGCGCCGTGGCCGTTGGCGACGCTCACCGATCCGGGACCATCCCCGCACGCGCGGGGAGCACGGGGCCAGACTGGCGGCATGAATCACCCCATGGGGACCTTCCCCGCACGCGCGGGGAGCACTTCCCGACAGTGGGGTCTACCCAGCCTCCAACGGGACCATCCCCGCACGCGCGGGGAGCACGTAGAGATCGGGCCAAAGGTCAGCGTCGCCGAGGGACCATCCCCGCACGCGCGGGGAGCACCCGTCAAGGGGTCCTCGCCTCGGATGCGGGGCGGGACCATCCCCGCACGCGCGGGGAGCACGTCAAGCGGCCCCTCGCCAAGGGCATTGCCCAGGGACCATCCCCGCACGCGCGGGGAGCACTCTTCGTGACCTGCGGCGTTGTCTCGCGTCGGCGTGGTTTCCGACCACTTTCGCTCACTCCGGCATAACCGCCTCAACGTCCACACAGTCCGCATACGCCGCAAGCGTAGGCCAACACCCGCGCCCACACCCCCCGTTCACAGGACCCCGCCACCTCGCCCCCTCACCCCTCCACCCCCACCCGGTACACCACCTTCCCCTCCACCACCTGGAAGCCCAGCGCCCCGTAGAACCCCAGCGCCCGCGCGTTGTCCGTGTCCCCCATCCACTCCATCCGGCTGCACCCCGGGCGGGCCGACGCCACCGCGCGGAGTTCTGCCATCAGGTGGGCGCCCACGCCCCCTCCCCGCCACGGTTCACTCACGTACAGCTCCTTCAGGAACAGCGCATGGGTCGTCCCCCTCGCCGGCCAGAGGAACGAGTACGCGGCCATCCCCGCGAGGGTGCCGTCGCCCGGGTCCGCGAGCAGCACCTGCGCGAGCGGGACCGGGGCGAACAGGGACTCCTCGATCTGGGCGCGGCGTTCCGCCAGGGGCTGGATGTCCGTGGCCCCGTAGAAGCGTTCGATCTCCTCGATCAGGGTCGCGAGGGACGGGACGTCATCGCGGCGGGCGGGGCGGACCGTCATCGGCATCGGCATCGGCATCGGGCGTCTCCCTCGGCATCGTCACACGCGGCGCACGCATGTCCGCGCGCCGCGTGTGACGATGCCGCCCATGGGCTTCCACCTCAACTGCGTACTCACGCTCGACGCGCACGCGTTGCCGCTCTACGACCTGGTGATCCCCGGTGGGTCCGCCTACGCGCCCCGCACCGGCGACCCCGCCCTGCCGGAGGGCTGGGTGCTGCCCGCCCCCTGGGAGCTGGCGCACGCCGTCAGCGGGCTCGGATACGACCCGCGGGGGCTCACGCCGCCCGCGCTGGACGCCTGGCGCGAGGCGGCGGGCGTGCCCGCGATGCCCGATCCGCTGGACGCGTTCGACGACACCGAACTCCTGCTGGGGTCGTTCCTCAGCCTCGCCGCGCCCGTCGTCGTCATCAGCGACAGCACCTTCGGCGGGGAGCTTCTCCACGAGTACGCGGCCGCCTTCCGCGAGGGCCGGCTCGTCGCGGCCTGTGGCACCGACCCGGACGAGGGCCAGGCGTTCCGGCTGGACGGCGGGGTCTTCCGGGCCGCCGACCCCACCTCGGTCTCGCCCGTCACCGAGTGCGCCGGGCAGCTCCACGACGGGCTGCGCGGCGCCGACTTCTTCCGCGGGTACCTCCCCCGCAACGCCAACCACGAGGGGCGGCGCCACCGCGAGCCGTGGGCCGGGCCGGTGCCGTACGTCCGTCCCGGCTGGCGGCCCCACTTCCCGGTGCTGAGCCGGGCCTGGCCGCCCGGTGCGATGGCCCCCGGCACTCGGGTCGTCGTCGTACGCGACGAGGGGTGGGACGGGCCGTGGCAGGCCGTCGAGTTCGCCGGGACCGTCGACGCCCTGGACGTGCCCGAACCCAACGGCCATCCCCAGGCGCACGAAGGGGAGTTCGTGTACTGGGTCGCCTTCGACTCGTCGCAGCACACCAGCGACGGGGACGGGCCGTTCCGCAAGGCCCAGGTCTGGGGGCGGCATTTGAGGGTCGAGCCGTGATCCGCCCGCGTAAGGTGCCCGGATGATCGTGATTCCGGAGGAGTTCGCGCGGACCACCGTCGCACGCGAAGGCGACGCCGGGGCGCGTTGGATCGCGGAACTGCCCGCCCTTGTCGCCGACTTGGCCGATGCCTGGGCCTGCGCACCCGACGGCGACGTCAGGCACGGCGGCGTCGGGGTCATCGTCCCCGTACGCCGCGACGGCACGCCTCCCGCCGTGCTCAAGGTCTCCTTCCCGCACCCCGGCAACGACCACGAGCCCGACGCGTTCGTCGCCTGGGGCGGGCGCGGGGCCGTCGCGCTGTACGAGCGGGACGACGCCCGGTACGCGATGCTGCTGGAGCGGGTCTCGCCGGTGACGCTCGCCGAGGCGGCCGACGGGGACGAGGTGGTGGCCGTCGCCGCGGGGCTCGGGCGGCGGCTCGCCGTGCCCGCGCCCGAGGGGCTGCCCCGGCTCAGTGAGCGGGCCGGGGAGTGGGAGGACGGGCTGCGCAGGGACGACGCCGAGCTCGCGCACGCCCTGCCGCGCCCCGTGCTGGACGCCGCCCTCGCCACCGTGCGGGAGTTGGGGCGTCAGCAGCCCGACACGCTCGTCCACGGCGACCTCCACGGGCGGAACATCCTGCGGGCCGAGCGTGAGCCTTGGCTCGCCGTCGATCCCAAGGGATACGCGGGTGATCCGGCGTACGACGTCGGGGCACTGATGAAGTCGCACGCGTACGCCCTCGCGGGAGCGGGAGCGGGAGCGGGAGCGGGACCGGGACCGGGCACGGGACCAGGCACGGGACCAGGCACGGGACCAGGCACGGGCGCGGGGCCGGCCGCCCCCGACCTCCGCAGCGCCGTGCACCGCATCGTGGACGTGTACGCCGACGCCGCCGGGCTGGAACGTGAACGGGTGCGGCGGTGGGCGCAGTTGCACGCCGTGCAGGCGGCGTTCTGGGCGCGGCGGCACGGGTTCCGGGTCGCCCGCGGCGGGCCCGAGCTGGAGTGGATCACCGCTTTCGCGGACCGGCTGGCGGAGTTGCTGACCGAGCGGCCCGGAGGGCCTTCGGTGCGCTGAGCCGGTCACCACCTCCGGGAACCCGGTCACCACCTCGCGGAACAGGGCCGTCGATCGCCGGGCTCGATGAGCGGGCCGCCCCCACCTCGGGGGGCCTCGGGAGCCGGCCGCCTACATGCGCGTGGCGAGGTCCTCGTCCGTGATCGGCCGGACCACCCGGCACGGCGTGCCCACCGCGACGGTCATCGGAGGAATGTCGCGGCTCACGACGCTGCCCGCGCCGATGACCGAGCCGTAGCCGATGCGGACGCCCGGCAGGACGACCACGTTGCTGCCGATCCACACCTTGTCCTCGATGACGATCGGCTCCGAGAAGCGGCCGAAATCCGCCCGGCGCGCGGGGTGCACCGGGTGGCCCGTCGTCGTCAGGGTCACGCTGGGGGCGATCATGACGTCGTCGCCGATGCGGATCTCCACGTCGTCCACGAACGTCAGGTTCACGTTGCCGAAGAAGTCGTCCCCGATGCGCACGTTGCTGCCGAACGCGGCGTGGAACGGCGCCTGGAGGACCGTGCGTTCGCCCACCGAGGCGAAGATCTCGGTCAGCAGCGCACGCCGCCCCGCCGTGTCGCCCGGGGGCGTCCGGTTGTATGCGAAGATCTCGTCCGCGCGGCGGGCCGGGGCCAGGAAGGCCGCCTCGGTCTCCGTGTAGACGAGCCCCTTGGCGATCCGGGCCCGTATCTCGTTCCGGTCGGTTTCAGCCATCGTGCGGTGTCCCCTTCGTCGGGTGCCCCAGCCCGGTGAGCCGGAGCGTGTATTCCGCGGCGATCGCCGTATTCGGCGCCGCCGCCCTCGCGGCCTCGTACATCCGCGCCGCCTCCTCCGTACGGCCGAGGCGGCGCAGCGCGTCCGCCCGCACGGCGGGGAAGGCGTGGTGGCCGGCGAGTTCCTTGGGCGTTCCCAGCGCGTCGACGGCCTCCAGCTGGGCCTGCGGTCCGTCCCGCATGCCCACGGCCACCGCGCGGTTGAGGGCCACGACCGGGTTGGCGCGCAGGGCGAGGAGGCGGTCGTACAGGGCGACGACGGCCGCCCAGTCGGTGGCGGCGGCGTCCGGTGCCAGGGCGTGCTGGGCGGCGATCGCCGCCTGGAGCGCGTAGGGGCCGCCCGCCGCAAGCGCCTCGCCGGCCAGCGCGGCGCCCTCGGTGATCAGCGCGCGGTCCCACAGCGAGCGGTCCTGGTGCTCCATCCTGATCAGGCCGCCGTCCGCGCCGAGCCGGGCGGCGCGGCGGGAATGCTGGAGCAGGAGCAGGGCCAGCAGGCCGCGTGCCTCCGGCTCGTCCGGGGCCTCGGCCACGACGAGGCGGGCCAGGCGGATGGCCTCCTCGGCCGGCTGGTCGCGGATGACGCTGCCGTCGCTGGGCGTGTACCCCTCGGTGAAGATCAGGTAGAGCACGGCAAGGACCCCGCCGAGGCGTTCGGCGCGTGCACCGGGTGGCGGCACCCGGTACGGGATGCCCGCGGCGGCGATCTTCCGCTTGGCGCGCAGGACGCGCTGCGACACGGTGTCCTCAGCCACCAGGAACGCGCGGGCGATCTCACGCGTGGTGAGGCCGCCGACCGCGCGCAGGGTGAGGGCCACCCGGGCTTCGAGCGGGAGCGCGGGGTGGCAGCAGGTGAAGATCAGCCTCAGCCGCTCGTCGCCGGGCGGCGCCGGTTCGTAGCCCTCCTCCAGCGCCGCCGCCTCGGCGACCTTGTCGCGCTCCGTCGTACGGCGGCGCAGTACGTCCACGGCGCGGCGCCGGGCGGCGGTCACCAGCCACGCCCCCGGGCTGCGCGGCACTCCGTCGCGCTCCCAGGCCGGCAGGGCGCGGGCGAAGGCGTCCTGCGCGCAGTCCTCGGCCAGCTCCCAGTCACCGGTGAGACGGACGAGCGTGCCGAACACGACGCCCCACTCGGCGCGGTGGGAGGCCGCCAGCGCCGCGCGGACGGCCGCAGGCGCGGTCTCGCCGGCGGCCCCCTCCCCCGCACTCACCCGAAGTCCCGCCAGAACTCGCGCAGTTCCACGAGCCCCGACCGGGCCATCGGGCACCGCCCCACGTACTCCAGCGCCTGCTCCCGGTCCCCGTCGACGAAGACGATGCCCGTGACCCACTCCGCCGTGTCCGTGTACCCCTCGTCCGTGATGAGGAGTTCGCCCCCGCGCCGCCGTACGAGCGTGGCGTCCTCGACCGGGCTCAGGTGCTCGCCGCCCAGGTAGCGGCCGGACGCCAGGCCGTCCTGAATCCACGCGGCCACCGCGGCCGGGTCCACGGGGTACGGCGGCGCGGCCGGGTCGGTGCGCATGATGGCGAGGAAACGGCAGGCGGGGGCGTCGCCCTCGTGCGGGACGTTGTCCGTGCCCGTGCCGTGGTCGAGCGGTTCGACGGGGCGGATCTCGATGCGGCCGGCGGTCGCCATCGGATGCGAGGCGGCCACCTCGATCGCCTCGTCCAGGTCGGCGGCCTCCAGCAGGTCGTACCCGGCGATCCACTCGGCCGTCTCGGCGAACGGGCCGTCGGTGACCAGGACCTCGCTCCCGCGGGCCCGGACCGTACTCGTCTCCTCGACGGGCTTGAGCGGCATGCCCTCCAGCCGGACGCCGCGCCCGTTCCACTTCTCGACCCACGCCTCCGGGTTCTCGTCGGTGCGCTCCCCGGCGGGGTCCGTGGCGATGAACAACACGTACTTCATGAGCATTCTCCCAGCTGCCGTGCCGAACGATTCATGAAGACGACGAACGGTGTCCACCGGATCCGACAGCCCGACGAGAAAAAAAATCGAAGCCGGCACCGGCCAAGCGGAGTCGTCCGATCTATTGACGTGCTCCTGACCGAATGGCTTCATGGGTCCACTCGGGTGTGGGAGCGCTCCCACACCCGTGGTCCGCCCCCTTCTCCCCCTCTGGAGCCGCAGTGAGAACAGCGAGACATCCGGCTGAGCGTCCCGCCGCCGTCATCCTCACCGTCCTGGCCACCCTGCTCGGATTCCTCTCCCTCGGCGCCCTCGCCCCCGCGCAGGCCGCGACCGCCGCCGGTACCGGGCTGCACATCAGCGACGGCCGGCTGGTCGAGGGCAACGGCAACGACTTCATCATGCGCGGCGTCAACCACGCGCACACCTGGTACCCCGGCGAAACCCAGTCGCTGGCCGACATCAAGGCGACCGGCGCCAACACCGTCCGCGTCGTACTGTCCGACGGCTACCGCTGGAGCAGGAACGGGCCGGACGACGTCGCCGCCGTCATCGCCCAGTGCAAGGCGAACCGGCTCATCTGCGTCCTGGAGGTGCACGACACCACCGGATACGGCGAGGACTCCGCCGCCGGCACGCTGGACCACGCGGCCGACTACTGGATCTCCCTGAAGGACGTCCTCCAGGGCCAGGAGGACTACGTCGTCATCAACATCGGCAACGAGCCCTGGGGCAACACCGACCCGGCCGGCTGGACCGCCCCCACCACTGCCGCGATCAAGAAACTGCGCGCCGCCGGCTTCGCGCACACGATCATGGTGGACGCGCCCAACTGGGGCCAGGACTGGCAGAACGTCATGCGGGACAACGCCCAGGCGGTGTACGACGCCGACACCACCGGGAACCTGCTCTTCTCGATCCACATGTACAGCGTCTACAACACCGCCCAGAAGGTCACCGACTACCTGAACACCTTCGTGGACGCCGGACTGCCCCTGGTCATCGGTGAGTTCGGCGGTCCCGCCGACCAGTACGGCGACCCGGACGAGGACACGATGATGTCCGAGGCGCAGCGGCTCGGACTCGGCTGGATCGCCTGGTCGTGGAGCGGCAACACCGACCCGGTCCTCGACCTGACCATCGGCTTCGACCCGGCACAGCTCAGCCCCTGGGGCGAGCGCATCTTCCACGGCGCGAACGGCATCGCGCAGACCTCCCACGAGGCCACGGTCTACGGCGGCGCCACCGAGGAGGACACCGAGGCGCCGACCGCCCCGGGCACCCCGGCCGCCTCCGCCGTAACCGACACCTCCGCCACGCTGACCTGGGCCGCGTCCTCCGACAACGTTGCCGTCGCGGGCTACGACGTCGTGCGCGTCAGCGGCGGTACGGAGACCGGGGTCGCCTCGTCGGCCACGACGGGCGTCACCGTGACGGGGCTCGCCGCCGACACCGCGTACTCCTTCGCGGTCTACGCCCGGGACGCGGCCGGCAACCGTTCGGCGCGGTCGGCCGCGGTGAGCGTGACCACGGACAAGGGCGCGACCACGCCGGCGGGCAGCTGCTCGGTCGGCTACAAGGTGGTCGGCCAGTGGCCGGGCGGCTTCCAGGGCGAGATCACCATCCGCAACACGGGCACCGCCGCGATCGAGGGCTGGAAGCTCGGGTTCAGCTTCGCCAACGGGCAGACCGTCACCAACATGTGGGGCGGTACGCCCACGCAGTCCGGCGGTGCGGTGAGCGTCGCGCCGGCCTCGTACACCTCCACGATCGCCCCGAACTCCTCGGTGACCGTGGGCTTCACGGGCAGCCAGAGCGGCACGAACGCCGCCCCGGCCGCCTTCACCCTCAGCGGCGCGGCCTGCGCCGCCGTGTGATCCGGCGCCGGCCGGCGGGGGCCCGCGCCCCGGCCGCCCGGTCCCGGCGACTCAGCCGGTGACCCCGGCACGCCGGTACGTCAGATAGGCCGCTCCGCTCCCCAGGACCGTGTGGTCCGTGAGCGTCCAGGCGGCCGGTTCGAACGCCGCCTGCCGGCCGAACAGCGGGATGCCCGCGCCGATCGTCGTCGGGCTGAGCTTCAGGATCAGCGCGTCGATCTCCGCGTAGAGCGAGGCGGCCAGCTCGCCGCCGCCGACGAGCCAGATGTCCTTGCCGTCCTCCCGCTTCAACTCCCGTACGCGCGCGACCGGATCGCCCGCGACGAGCTCCACGGCCGGGTCGGGGCTCTCGCCCAGGGTGCGGGAGAACACCAGGTGCCGCAGATGCGGGTAGGCGTCCGTGAGCCCGGCGTCGAGGCCGATCTCGTACGAGCGCCTGCCCTCCACCACCGTGTCGAAGCGGGTGCCCTCCGCCGTCACCCCGAGCGCGGCGCGCGCCGGGCCGGGCAGGGTCTCCGGGTACTCCGCGATCAGGTGCTTCAGGTAGTCCTCCGGGATGGGCCAGAAACCGTCCGGACCGCTGGGGTCGGAGCCGTCGGGGCCGGCGATGAAGCCGTCGAGGGTGGCGGCGATGAAGTACACCAGCTTGCGCACGTGGAGCCTTTCGTCCGGGGGCGGCCGTCCGGTACGCGGGGGCCGTCGGCCGTTCATGATCGGACGGGCGCCCCTGGCAGGCAACGGGAATGACGGCTTCCGGGCACGGCTCGGGAACCGTCCAGCGCCGGGGCGATCACCGCGAACGCCCGGTCCGTGAGGTCCGCCGGGCTCTCCGCGGAGCCGTCGGCGCTCCACCGGCGCAGGAGGGCGTCGAAGGCGTTCAGCGCCATGCCCGCCGCCTGCCTCGGGTAGAGGTCCGCCTCGGCGTCCCGCCCCAGCCGCTCGGCCGGCTCCCGCGCGAGGCCGTCGCACCACCGCGCCCGGCGCTCCGGGAAGCAGGCCGGCAGCGCGGGTGTGCGCAGGATCAGCCGCACGACGCGCAACGCGCGGCCGCGCACTCAGGCCACTCGCCCAGACGCCCGGCCGGGGGCACTGCCCCAGCTGTTCGCAGCGACCGAACCGGGCGTGGCGGGAGGCGAGTTCATCGGGCCGGACGGAAGGGGCGAGCTGCGCGGCGCACCCACCCGGGTGGAGCTGTCAGCCGGGGCGGCCGACGCCGCCACGGGACGGCGGCTGTGGGAGGTGTCGGAGGCGGCCACGGGCGTGCGGTCCGCGTTTCCCCCGTCCGGCTGAACCCACGTGGTCCCACGACTCCGCAGGGGCCCGGGATTTGGATAGGGTGCCGTGTCTACAGCAGGGCTCTCCGGGGGAGTTACGAGTACATGAGCGGTCAGCAGCCACCCAGAGGCGGCGCCTCACAGGTCTTCCAGCCCCTCGCGGCTGACGACCCCACCACCATCGCCGGTTACCGACTGGCCGCCAAGCTCGGCGCGGGCGGCATGGGCAAGGTCTACCTGTCGTACACGCCCGGCGGGCGGCCCGTCGCGATCAAGGTGATCCGGCCGGAGTTCGGCGAGGACGCGGAGTTCCGGCGGCGGTTCGCGCAGGAGGTGCAGTCCGCGCAGCGGGTGCAGGGGCTGTTCACCGCGCCCGTCATCGACGCCGACACCCAGGGCGCGCAGCCGTGGCTCGCCACCGCCTACGTGCCGGGCCCCTCGCTCGCCGACGCGGTCGTGGAGCACGGCGCGCTGCCCGTCGAGGCGGTGCTGCTGCTGATCGCGGGCATGGCCGAGGCGCTGCACGTCATCCACGGGGCGGGCATCGTCCACCGCGACCTCAAGCCGTCGAACGTGCTGCTCGCGGCGGACGGGCCGCGCGTCATCGACTTCGGTATCGCGTACGCGGCCGACGCGACGTCGCTCACGGGGAGCGGGGTCACGATCGGCACCCCGTCGTTCATGGCGCCGGAGCAGGCCGCCGGGCGCAAGGTCACCGCCGCGACGGACATCTTCGCGCTCGGCCAGGTCGCGGTGTTCGCGGCGGCCGGGACACCCGCGTTCGGCGAGGGGACCTCGCACGGGGTGCTCTACCGGATCGTGCACGAGGAGCCGGACCTCACGGGCGTGCCGGAGCGGCTGACGGAGCTCGTGGGACGCTGCCTGGCGAAGGACCCGCAGGACCGGCCTTCGGTCGCCGAGGTGATCCGGCTCTGCCAGACCGCGAACGCGGAGACGGTGCTGCGGCGGCCCGAGGACTGGCTGCCCAAGCCGGTCGCCGCCGACATCACCGTACGGGCCGCCGCGCCGGCGCCCGTGCAGACGCCGCCGCCGCCGTCGGCCGCCCCGGCCACGCCGCCGGTGGCCGCCGCGCCCGCCGCCTACTCGCCCACGACGCCGGCGCCGAGCACCCCGCCGCCGGGGTACGGACCGCCGGTCACGCCCGCGCCCGGTCAGGGGCCGGCGCCGGTGGGGCAGGGGGCGTACGGTGCGCCCTCGGCGCCTTCCGGGCCGACCCCGGCGTACGGGTACCCGGCCGCCCAGCAGCCTTCGTACGGGTACCCGGGGCCGGGGCCCGCGTACCCCGGCGCGCCGCAGCCGCACGTCACGCAGCCGGTGCCGCAGACGCCCGCGCCCAGGAAGCGGCGGGGACGGGTGGCCGCCCTGGCGGTCGCCGCCGTGCTGCTGTTCGCCCTCGGTGGCGGGGGTACGGCGTATTTCCTGCTGAAGGACAACGGCAAGGACGAGAAGGGCGGTACGGCGGCCCAGGACAAGAATCCGCCGGTGCCGCAGGTGAGTGCGAAGCCCAGCACGGATCCCACCGAGGGAGGCGTCGAGGAGGGCACGGAGAAGCCGGAGGGGCAGACCCCGACCTCCGACCCGACGCCGGAGGACTTCACCGGGATCAACCTCACCCAGGGGTACCACCTCACATTCGGCGACGCCGAGGTGCGGCCGCAGGAGGGTGAGGACGAGGGGTACGAGCTGACGTACGACTCCGGCGGGTACCTGGAGGCGGAGAGCGAGGGCGGCAAGCTGATCCTGCTCGACCCGGGGCAGGCCGGGTCGCTGGACGTGTGCCGGGCGGAGACGCGGTTCGCGAACGACATCGGGATCAGCAAGCTGTCCAAGGGGCGGCAGCTGTGCGTGACCACGGGGACCGGGCACATGGGGCTGGTGACGTATCAGGGGCACTCGCCGGAGGATTCGCCGAGTGACTACGTCACGATCGATGTGACGGTCTGGCGGAACGCGATGCGGTAGGGGCGCCTGCGGCGGGGTGGGCTCGGGGCTCTGCCCCGGCCCCCCGCCCTCAGGCGCCGGCGGGGCTACCTCGCGCCCGTGATCAGCCGCTGGAGCGCCGGGGCGTACAGGTCCGCGATGCGCTCCGGGGTCGCCGCCGCACCGGCACCCTCCCGGTGCAGGCTGAGCGTCGCGCCCAGGCCCAGCAGATGGCCCGCCAGGAGCTCGGCGCGCAGGGCGCGGTCCTCGCCGGGGAGACGGGCGGTGAGCGCGTCCGTGACCTGTTCGTGGAAGCGGTCGCGGAGCAGGGAGCGTTCGTCCTGGTTGCCCAGGGAGAAGACGACGCGGAGCAGCGGGTCCGACTGGAGCGCGCGGCGGCGGGTGACCAGGGTGACCACCATGTGGCGGCCCAGCACGTCGAGCGGGGCGTCGAAGAGCTCCGCGGCGGCCGGCCCGAAGTCGGCCACCGTGTTGAACAGCTCCTCCTTGCGGCCGAAGTGCTTGACCACCAGGGACGGGCTCACCCCGGCGTCCGCCGCGATCCCCCTGATCGTCACCTCCGCGTACGGGCGCTGCGTGAACGCCCGCCGGGCGGCGCGCAGGATGGCGTCCCGGCCCGTGCCGGTGTCCGTGGCCGGGGTCGCGGCGATGGCCTGCCCGCCGGTCATGCGCCCTCCTGGATTCCCGCCGGCCGCGCACCCCCCGTCGGGGTGACCGGCGCCGTGCGGCTCTCCTCGACCGTACCCGCCCCGGCGGGCTTGCGGCCCGGCAGCATGAGCGTGACCAGCAGGGCCAGCAGCGCCGCGCCCGCCGCGATGACGAAGACCAGCTGGTACGCGTGCAGGGTCGGCGCGGTCCGGCCCCCCGCCCGGAAGGTGAGGTTGGCCAGGACGGCGGCCACCGTGGCGCTGCAGAACGCCTGGCCGATCGAGCGCATCAGGGTGTTCAGGCCGTTCGCCGCGCCGGTCTCGCTGACCGGGACCCCGCGCATGACGAGGGCGGGCAGCGCCGAGTACGCGATCGCCGTGCCGGAGGCGACGACGGTGGCGCCCGCGACGATGAGCCACAGGCTGTGGCTGGTGAAGTACCGCACCCCGTAGCCGGCCGCGATGATCCCCGCCGCCAGGGCCAGGCTGACCTTGGGGCCGTGCTTGGCGGAGATCCGGGCGGACACCGGCGAGAGCGCCACCATCGCGACCCCGCCCGGCAGCAGGCACAGACCGCTGACGACGAGCGAGGCGCCGAGCCCGTAACCGGTCGCCTTCGGCTCCTGCACCATCTGGGCGGTGACCAGGGAGTTGGCGTAGAAGGCGAAGCCGATGAGCAGGGCCGCGACGTTGGTGAGCAGGACGGCCGGGCGGGCGGAGATCCGCAGGTCGACCATCGGCGACGCGACGCGGAGCTCGTACGCCCCCCAGACCAGCGCCACCACGACGGCCGCCCCGAGCAGGCCGATCGTCCGGCCGGAGGTCCAGCCCCAGTCGCCGCCCTGCGTCACCGCGAGCAGCAGGCAGACCAGCGCGCCGGACAGGCCGAGGGCGCCGAGCGCGTCGAAGCGGCCGCGGCTGCGGAGCGGCGACTCGGGTACGAAGGCGAGGACGAGCGCGATGTCGATCAGGCCGATGACGCCGGAGACCCAGAACATCGTGTGCCAGTCGAAGTTCTCCACCACGAGCGCGGCGATCGGCAGGCCCACCGCGGCGCCGATGCCGAGGGTGGAGCTCATCAGCGCGACGGCCGACAGCACGCGCTCGGGCGGCAGTTCGTCGCGCAGGATGCTGATGCCCAGCGGTACGACGGCGATCGCGGCGCCCTGGAGCGCGCGGCCGGTGATCAGCACGCCGATGTGGGAGCTGATCCCGCAGAGCACCGAGCCCACCACGAGCACCGCGAGCGAGGCGACGAGCACCCGCCGCTTGCCGTACATGTCGCCGACCCGGCCGAGCACGGGCGTGAACACCGCGCCGGTGAGCAGCGTGACGGTGACCAGCCAGCTCGCGGCGGCCGGGGTGGCGCCGGTCAGCTCGGGGATGTGCGGGAGCAGGGGCACGACGATCGTCTGCATGACCGCGACGACGACCCCGCAGAAGGCCAGCACGCCCACCGCGAAGCGCGGATGCGGGGCCTGGGCCGCGGCGGCCGTGGGGTCGGCGGGGGCGGGTATGTCCGCGGGCATGGCTCTCCGTTGTCGGCTCGGCGGCGAGTGAGGGGTGTACGCGTGTTCACCTCCAGGGTAAACGCCTGTGCACCCCCTCGTCGCCGGGAGGGCGGAAGCGCGGGTTAGCCTCGGTTCGGGCGCCGGTGCGGCGCCGGGCGCGGGGCGCGTACGAGCGCGCCGGGCGCACACCCATGACGTGGACGAAGGCGGAGGTGACCGCGATGGCGAAGGTGCCGGCAGCGGCGGTGGCGGCGGGCGGACTGGTCGGCGGTTACGCCGTCGCGCGGTGGACCCGCAAGCGTGCGCTGGGCGGGGTCGCGCTCGCGGCGGCGGGCGGCGTCGCCGCGTACGACTGGAACCGGCAGGCGGGCCCGCGCGCGGCCGTCGCGCTGACCACCGCGTACGTGGCCGCGTTCGCGGGTTCGCACCCGCTGGCCAAGAAGGTCGGCGCCTGGCCCGCCGTGTTCACCGTGGCGGGCACGGTCGCCGCCGCGTCCTGGGCGGTCACCCGCCGGGCGTCCTGAGGCGGGGCGCGGCGACGGGCCGGACCGGGCCCGCACGGCCCGCCCGCCCACGCCCCGGGGCCCCGCCTCACGCGGCCCCGCCCCGGGGTCCCCTCACCCCCACAGCGCCCACGACACCGTGTGGATCGCCAGCCCCGCCAGCGCCCCCACCACCGTGCCGTTGATGCGGATGAACTGCAGGTCGCGGCCGATGTGGGCCTCGATCTTGCGGGACGTCTGGTCCGCGTCCCAGCCGGCCACCGTGTCGCTGATCAGCGACGTGATCTCCGTCCGGTACGTCGTCACGACGTACGCCGCCGCGTCCTCCAGCCACCCCTCCAGCTTCCCCTGGAGCCGTTCGTCCGTGGCCAGCCGGGCGCCCAGCGACATCAGTGAGGCCCGGGCGCGCAGCCGCAGCTCGCTCTGCTCGTCCTCCGCAGCCGCGATCACCATCGCGCGCACCGACGCCCAGGCGGAGGCGATGACGTCCTGGACCTCACCGCGCCCCAGGATCTCCGCCTTCAGACGTTCCACCCGGTCCCGGGTCTCCGAATCGGTCTGGAGGTCGGCCGCGAAGTCCGCGAGGAACGTGTCGATGGAGCCGCGCGCCGGGTGCCCCGGCATGTCCCGCATCTCCGTGACGAAGCGCAGGAGCTCCTTGTAGACCCGCTCCCCCACCCGCTTGTCCACGAACCGGGGCGTCCAGCCCGGCGCCCCGCCCTGCACCGCGTCCATCACCGAGTCGCCGTGCAGCACGAGCCAGTCGTGGGCGCGGGTGCAGACCAGGTCGACCAGCTTGCGGTGGCCGCCGTCCGCGACGACCTTCTCCAGCATCCGGCCGAGACCGGGACCGACCTCCACCGCGTTCGCCCGCCGGGTGATCGCCTCGCCGACCACGGCCTGGACGTCCGCGTCCCGCAGGACCGTGAGCGCCCCGCGCAGCGCGGTCGCCAGCTCGGCCGTGACCCGGTCCGCGTGGGCCGGCTCCGCGAGCCACGCCCCGACCCGGCCACCGATGCCCAGCGAGTGAATCCGGTCACGTACGACGTCCCCGGAGAGAAAGTTCTCGCCCACGAAGGAACCGAGGGAGGCCCCGAGCTGGTCCTTCTTGTTGGGAATGATGGCGGTGTGCGGAATCGGCAGACCGAGCGGACGCTTGAAGAGGGCCGTGACGGCGAACCAGTCCGCCAGCGCACCCACCATGCCCGCCTCGGCGGCCGCCGCGACGAAGCCCGGCCAGCCGCTCACCCCCTCGCTCTTCGCCCAGGTGGCGAGGACGTACACCAGCGCGACCAGCAGAAGGAGGCCGGTGGCCGTGGTCTTCATTCGGCGTACGCCACGACGCTTCTCCTCGTCCGCCGCGGTGTACGCGAACGAGGCGAGCCCCCCGGGCCGCGCCCTGCCACCGGGCCCCGGAGGCAGCTCTCCCCGCTCGGTCCGCCCGGTTCCGTCGATCCGTTCCATCCGCTCCACCCGTCCACGTACGCACAGCCCCAAGCGTCCGCTACGCATTGTGCCTACCTGACCTACTCCCGGACCGCACGTCGAGTTCCCCGCGCCCTGCCGCATCATGGGAACCGGTCCACTCCCCGCTTTCCTCATTTCCGCAAGGAGACACACCGCCCATGCCCAGGCGCCAGGGGTACGCCCCGCTCATAGCCCTCGTGGCGGGTACCGCCGCGCTCGCCGCAGCCGTGGCGTTCGCCGGTTCCCTGCTGTTCAACGGGGACAGGGCGACGGCAGCCGCCGCCGCGGCCCCGCCGGGCACGACCCACAGCCCGGCCGCCCCGGCGCACTCCTCCGGGCACTGGCTCGCCACCTGGGCGGCGGCTCCCGTGGGGGGCGTGGCCGACCCGGCGCAGGCGCAGGACCAGAGCCGGCGCGTCATCCGCAACGTGGTGCACACCAGCATCGGCGGCACCGAGGCCCGCGTCACGCTGTCCAACCTGTTCGGTACGCAGCCCCTGTTCATCGACCGCGTCACCGTGAACACCCGCCCCGTGACCTTCCGGGGGGCCTCCTCCGTCACGGTCGCCGCCGGCCGGCAGACCGTCAGCGACGCCGTCGCCGTCCCGGTCGCCGCCGACGCCGACCTCGTGGTCACCCTGCGCACCCCGACCGCCCACGGGCCGGTCACCACGCACCCCAACAGCCACCAGACCTCGTACACCGAGGACGAGCGGGGCACCTGGGCCACCACGCAGTGGCGCTACCTCACCGCCGTCGACGTGCGGGGCGGCGGCACGAAGGCGACCGGGACGCTCGTCGCGTTCGGCGACTCGCTCACCGCCGGTTCCGGCACCACCACCGACGCCAACACCCGCTGGCCGGACGTCCTCGCCGACCGGCTGCACGGCGCGTACGCGGTGGCCAACCAGGGCATCGGCGGCAACCGCCTCCTGCGCGACGGCATCGGCCCGCGCGCCCTCGACCGCTTCGAGCGCGACGCCCTCGGCGTCTCCGGCGCGAAGACCGTCGTCATCGCACTCGGCATCAACGACATCCAGGCGCTGCCGAGGGAGACCGACCCCGAACGGATCACCGACGCCCTGCGCGACCTCACCCGGCGGGCCCACGCGCGCGGGCTGAAGGTCATCGGCGCGACCCTCATGCCGTACCGGGGCTCGGCGGCCTGGACGGCCGGCGGGGAGCAGGTACGGCAGCACGTCAACGCGGAGATCCGGGCGGGCGGGGTCTTCGACGAGGTCCTCGACTTCGACCTGTCCCTGCGCGACCCGGCCCACCCCCGGCAGCTCCGCGCCCCGTACGACTCCGGCGACCACCTGCACCTCAACGACGCCGGATACGCCCGCCTGGCGGGGCTGCTGGACGTGGACGCCCTGACCGGGGACAGGACGACGGTCGACGCGCTCTGAGCCGGAGCCGACGGCCTACCGGTCGCCCTTCTCCAGCCGGCCGCGGTCGCGCTCGGCCTCCCGCAGCCGCTGCTTCTCCGCCTTGCCGCGCTTGTGCTCCACCCCGACGCCGCCCATGAGCGCGAAGCCGGTGATCCGGACCCGGGGCGCGTCGGGCGCGGGGGCCGACTCGTCCTTGGCGTGCTCCCCGAAGCCGCCCATGATGCCGATGCCCCGGACGTCCACATTGAGGTCCGGCGGGACCGTCACATGGAGACCGCCCATGATCGTGAAGCAGCGGATCACGGTCTCGCGGGACTCGAAGTTCGCCTCGCGAAGGTCGATGTCGCCGCCGCCCCACATCGAGAACGCGGTGAACACCTTGCCGACCGTCCAATTGCCCCGGCGGCGGAAACCGCCCCAGAACGCGAAGCCGCCGGTCGACGTCGCCGGCCGCCCGATCCGCTCCGACCAGCGGGCCGCCGAGCCCGACCGGGGCCGCACGGCGGCGGGCGCCGACGAGCCGGAGCCGACGGCCGGCAGATCGCGGACGAGCGGTTCCAGCTCACCGTGCGTCCGCGCCTTGTAGGCCGTGTCGAGGCGCTGCTCGAACTCCTCCATCTCAAGACGCCCTTCGGCGACCGCCTCACGCAGGATCTCGGCAACACGTTCACGCTCGGCGTCGGAGGCGCGCATATCGGGGAGTTCGCTCGTCATGGCGCTCAGCCTATTGAACCGGCGCGCTCACGTCACCGGCTCCCCGGGCCGCTCGCGCGCGTACATCTTCGCGATCACCGCCTCGATGTCCGGCTCCCGTACCGAAAGGTCCGCCAACGGGTACTCCGCGGCGATCCGCGCCACCAGCGGAGCCGCCGACGCGGACGCCGGGAAGGCCAGCCACTGGCGCGGCCCCTCCACCTTCACCGTCCGCACAGCGGGCTCGGACTCCAGCCGGATCGGCGGGAGTTCGCGCTCCAGGTCGACCACGAGCGTCCGCTCGCTCTCCCCCACCTCGTGGAGCCCGGCCAGCGCGCCGTCGTACATCAGCCGGCCGTGGTCGATCACCATCACGCGGCTGCACAGCTGCTCGATGTCCGTGAGGTCATGGGTCGTCAGCAGCACCGTCGTCCCGCGCTCCGCGTTCAGGTCCCGCAGGAACTGCCGCACCTTGGCCTTGGACACCACGTCGAGGCCGATCGTCGGCTCGTCGAGGTACAGCACCTCCGGATCGTGCAGCAGCGCCGCCGCGATGTCGCCGCGCATCCGCTGCCCCAGCGACAGCTGACGCACCGGTACGTCCAACAGCTCCCCCAGGTCCAGGAGTTCGACGCACCGGTCCAGATTGGCCCGGAAGCGCGCGTCCGGCACCCGGTACATGCGGTGCATCAGCCGGTACGAGTCGCGCAACGGCAGGTCCCACCACAGCGTCGTCCGCTGCCCGAAGACCACACCGATCCGGTGCGCCAGCCGCGTACGCTCCCGCGAGGGATCGATGCCCGCGACGCGCAGGGAGCCGCCGCTCGGCGTGAGGATGCCCGTCAGCATCTTGATCGTGGTCGACTTCCCGGCCCCGTTCGGCCCGATGTAGCCGACCATCTCGCCGCGCTCCACCCGGAAGCTGATCCCGTCGACCGCCCGTACCTGGCGCCGCTCGGCGCGCAGGAAGCCCGTCCGGCGGCGGACGTCGAAGACCTTCTCCAAGCGGTCCAGCTCGATGAAGGCCGCCCCGCCGCCCGTGTCCGTACCCATGCCGTTTCCCCTTCTCACCCGTCCCGCCTCAACTTCCCGTACTCCGGTACGCCCGCAGCCCCGCCCGCCACGCCAGGCCCGCCCCGGTCGCGCAGACGGCGGCCACCACCGGCGGCAGGAACGCCACCCAGGACGGCAGCCCCAACGGCAGCTCCCGGCCCAGTACGTACAGCGCCGGCAGCCAGTTCACGAAGGCCAGCGGCACCACGAACGTCACCCCGCGCACCAGGTCCTTCGCGAAGATCGTCGGCGGGTACTGGAGCAGCGTGTTCCCGCCGTACGTGAACGAGTTCTGCACCTGCGAGGCGTCCTGGGCGATGAACTGGAACGCCCCGCCCGCCACGAACACCGCCCCGAAGATCACCGACCCGCTCAGCAGCATCAGCGGCAGCACGACCGCCTTCGCCGGGGTCCAGTCGATGTCCGCCGCCACCAGCCCGTAGCCGAGCACCAGCAGCCCCTGGGTGATCCGCCCCAGCCTGCGCAGCGCGAAGCGGTCGGCCGCCACCTGCGCGAGGACCGGGACCGGCCGCACCAGCAACGTGTCCAGCGTGCCGTCACGCACCCGGCGGCCCAGCCGGTCCATCGACCCCATCAGCAGGTCCGCCAGCCCGAACGCCGTCCCCGAAGCCCCGTACAACAGTGCGATCTCCGGCAGCGTGTAACCGCCCAGCGCGTCGACGTGCGCGAACATCAGCATGATCGTCACGAAGTCGAACGCCGTCGCCGCGAAGTTGCCGACCGCCGTCATCAGGAACGACGCCCGGTACGCCATCGTGGAGCGCAGCCACATCGACACGATCAGCCCGTACGCCCGCACCCCCTCGGCCAGCCGCGGGCGCGGGGCGAACACCTCCCCCGGCGCCTCCGGCACGACCGCCTCCGCCACCTCAGCCACCCTGGACCACCACCCTCCGCGTCGCCACCGACTGCACCATCCGCCCCACCAGCAGCAACACCACGGCCCAGGACGCCTGGAACACGTACACCCGCACCAGACCCCAGCCCGTGTGCTTGCCCAGGAACACATCCGCCGGCACCTGGAGCAGCGCCGACCACGGCAGCAGCCGCGCCACCTCACCCAGCAGCCCCGGGAACAGGCTCAGCGGCAGCAGCATCCCCGAGAAGAACAGCCCGGCCAGGAAGGCGATCTGCGCCGCACCCGCCCCGTCCATCAGCCAGAAGGCGGACAGCGCCACCAGATAGCGGATCGCGAAGCTCACCACCACCCCCAGCGCCACCGAGACGAGGAACGCCAGCCACGGGCCCGCCGACCCCGGCAGCGCCAGGTCGAACGCCAGCCCGCCGAGCACCATCGGCACGATGCCGCGCCCCAGCAGATGGAAGGCCGCCCGCCCCAAGTCCTGCGCCAGCCACCACAGCTGGAGGTCGACCGGGCGGTACAGGTCCACCGCGATGTCGCCCGTGCGGATGCGCTCGATCAGCTCGTCCTCGAAACCGCCGCCCATCATCACGCAGGTCATCAGCAGCGCCTGGCCCAGCCAGACGAACGTGAGCGCCTGGGGCATGTCGTAGCCGCCGAGCCGGGGCCGCTCGTCCCACAACGCCATGTACGTGTAGGCGAGGATGAAGCCGAAGACGGTGTTGGTGAACACCCCCGCCGCCGTCTCGATCCGATAGGTGGCGTAGCGGCGGAAACCGCCCGCCGCCACCACCGCGTAGACCCGCACAGCGACCGCCTCCCCGACCACGGGTGCCGCACCGTGCGTGGACACCAAAGCGCAGAACCCTAGTCCAGCCGGGACAGCCGCCGCGAGCGCTTTTCGGCCGTCGATCCGAGGGATATGCGCCAGAAAAGGGCACTATGGGGGAACTGACCGCGGCCGAGGAGTCTGCACCGACATGAGCGACGAGCCACAGCAGCAGAACGGAGACACCGACCCCCCGGGCTGGGCCCCCAGGGACCTGCCTGCCGACGCCGCCGCCCCCGCCGGTGAAGGCCCGCCGGCGGGCGGGCACACCGGCGCGAAGAAGCCCGGCAAGGCCAAGCGCCCCAAGCGCACCGGCTGGCGGCGGCTCATCCCCACCTGGCGCATGGTCCTCGGCGGCGTACTCCTCATCGCCCTGATCCTCATCGGCGGCTTCATCGCCGGCTACCAACTGGTCGACATCCCCGCCGCCAACGCCAGAGCCACCGCCCAGTCCAACGTCTACCTGTACGCCGACGGCACCGTCATCGCCCGCGACGGCGACGTCAACCGCGAGAACATCAGGCTCGCCCAAGTTCCCCGCACCGTCCGGCACGCGGTCCTCGCCGCCGAGGACCGCGACTTCTACTCCGAACGCGCCGTCGACGTCAAAGCCATGTTCCGGGCCGGCTGGAACACCCTCACCGGCAAGGGCAAACAGGGCGGTTCGACCATCACCCAGCAGTACGTCAAGAACTACTACCTGGGCCAGGAACAGACCGTCGTCCGCAAGATCAAGGAATTCTTCATCTCGATCAAGCTCAACCGGGAACAGTCCAAGGACCAGATCCTGGAGGGCTACCTCAACACCAGCTACTTCGGCCGCAACGCCTACGGCATCCAGGCCGCCGCCCAGGCGTACTACGGCAAGGACATCGGCGACGTCACCACCGCCCAGGGCGCCTACCTGGCCTCCCTGCTCAACGCCCCCAGCGCCTACGACGTCGTCGCCTATCCCGAGAACAAGCCCGCCGCCGTCGCCCGCTGGAACTACGTACTGGACGGCATGGTCAAGGAGAAGTGGCTCGGCCCCGCCGAGCGCGCCGCGATGACCTTCCCCGTCCCCGGCCCCGTCAAGCCCGCCAACAGCCTCTCCGGCCAGCGCGGCTACATCGTCAAGGCCGTCGAGGACTACCTCGTCGGCAACGACATCCTGGACGAGAAGACCCTCGCCACCCGCGGCTACCGCATCACCACCACGCTCCAGCGCGAGAAGCAGAACGCCCTCGTCGAAGCCGTCGAGGACAAGGTCATGTCCAAGACCGACGACGACCGCGCACCCGACCGCAACGTCCGCGTCGGCGGCGCCTCCATCGACCCCGCCGACGGCCACGTCGTCGCCATGTACGGCGGCATCGACTACACCCGCCAGTACGTCAACAACGCGACCCGCCGCGACTACCAGGTCGGCTCCACCTTCAAACCCTTCGTCTTCACCTCCGCCGTCGCCAACGACTCCACCACCCAGGACGGCCGCCGCATCACCCCCGGCACCATCTACGACGGCACCAACAAACGCATGGTCGAGGGCCCCGACGGACCCACCGGCTACGACCCCGCCAACGAGGACGACCGGAGCTACGGCCCCATCACCGTCTCCACCGCCACCGACAAGTCCGTCAACGCCGTCTACGCCCAGATGGCCGAGGACGTCGGCCCCGAGAAGGTCCGGCAGACCGCCATCGACCTCGGCATCCCCGAGGACACCTCCGACCTCACCCCCACCCCCTCCATCGCGCTCGGCGTCGCCACCGCCAGCGTCCTCGACATGACCGAGGCGTACGCGACCCTCGCCGCCCACGGCAAGCACGGCGCCCACGTCCTGGTCAGCAAGGTCACCAAGGACGGCGAGAGCGTCACCCTGCCCGGCCGCACGGTGAAGCAGGCCGTCAGCCGCGAGGCCGCCGACACCACCACGTCGATCCTCCGAAGCGTCGTCGAGGGCGGCACCGGTACCGCCGCCCGGGGCGCGGGCCGCCCCGCCGCCGGAAAGACCGGAACCGCCGAGGAGGACCGGGCCGCCTGGTTCGCCGGCTACACCCCCGACCTCGCCACCGTCATCGCCGTCATGGGCCAGGACCCCGACACCGGCGCCCAGAAGTCCCTCTACGGCGCACTCGGACTCCCCCGCATCAACGGCGGCGGCGCCCCCGCCGAAACCTGGGCCCAGTACACCGGGGCCGCCCTGAAGGGCACCCCCGCCCGGGGCTTCGACCTCGACGTGGAGGCGGGCACCGACGACACCGCGCTGCCCACCGCCGAGTCCACCGCTCCCGGCGACACCGGCCGCCGCACCCCCTCGGCCACCCCCCGCCGCACCAGGTCCACCACCCCGTCCCGGACCCCCTCCGCCCCGCGCACCACCCCCGGCACCACGGACAACCCGGCCGGAGGCACCGGCGACGGCGGCACGGACACCGGAGGCGGGGACGGCGGCGACACCGGGGGCGACGGCGGGGACGGCGGAGACATCGGCGGCTTCCTCGACGGCCCCAAGGGCACGCGGGCCCCCAGCCCCCGCCCCTGAACCGGGCCCGGCACGGACCTCAGTGCCCCGAGGTGGCCTTCAGCCCGACCACCGCCACCAGCAGCAGGCACACGAAGAAGATCCGGGCCGCCGTCACCGGCTCGTGCAGCACCACCATGCCCAGGACCGCGGCACCCGCCGCGCCGATCCCGACCCACACTCCGTACGCCGTACCGATCGGCAGCGTCCGGGCCGCGTGCGACAGCAGCATCATGCTCGCCACGATCCCCAGACCCGTGAACACGCTCGGCCACAGCCGGGTGAACCCCTCGGTGTACTTCATCCCGATCGACCAGGCCACTTCCAGCAGACCCGCGACCACCAGCAGAACCCACGCCACGACAGCACCTCCGACGAGACAGAACACGCGAACAACACGGGTGCGTCGTCTTTGCGAAACCCGGTACGGCGCGTCTCGTCGGGTGCCTCCACCGTAGCAAAGGACAGGCAAAGGGCCCGGTGACAACCGTCACCGGGCCCTCACACGCCTTCCGGCCGCCGACTACAGATACAGCCCGGTCGAATCCTCCGAACCCTCGAACCGGTCCGCGGCCACCGCGTGCAGGTCGCGCTCGCGCATCAGCACGTACGCCACACCCCGCACCTCGACCTCCGCCCGGTCCTCCGGGTCGAACAGCACCCGGTCACCCGGCTCCACCGTCCGCACGTTCTGCCCCACCGCCACCACCACGGCCCACGCCAGCCGACGGCCGACCGCGGCCGTCGCGGGAATCAGAATGCCGCCGCCGGAACGCCGCTCGCCCTCGGGCGACTCGGACCGGACCAGCACTCGGTCGTGCAGCATCCGGATGGGCAGCTTGTCGTCGCTGTTCTCGCTCACGCCCCGCAACCTACCGGGCACCGGGCCGCGCACGCGCGACGGGTCAGCGCTTGCCGCGCCGCGAGGACACGACCACCAGGCCGACCACGCCCACCGCGAGCAGCGCCGCCGGGATCACGCGCTCCAGCCGGGGGGCGCCCGTCTCCGACACGAACTGGGCCCTCACGTCCGACACCGCCCGGTTCACCGCCACGTACGCCCGGCCGGCCGTACGGTCCACGGTCCCGGCGACCTTCGCCTTCGCGTCGCCCATGATCGTCTTCGGGTGCACCCGCACCCCGATCTCATCGAGTACCACCGCAAGCCGCTCGCGCCTGCTGATGATGTCCGCCTCGATCTGCGCAGGGGTCCTGGCATCCGACACCGCGCCGCCTCCGTGGTCCTCGTCCGGTAAACCTTCATCGACAGTCTGTCAGTTCCGCCGCATCCGCACCCGGCGGCACCCCCATTACGCTCGGTCCCTTAGACCCCACGCACCAACGAGGAGAACCATGAGCGAGCGCCTCACTCCCGGCGACACCGCCCCCGCCTTCACCCTCCCCGACGCCGACGGCAACGACGTCTCGCTCGCGGACCACAAGGGCCGCAAGGTCATCGTCTACTTCTACCCCGCGGCGCTCACCCCGGGCTGCACCAAGCAGGCGTGCGACTTCACGGACAACCTCGACCTGCTCGCCGAGGCCGGCTACGACGTCATCGGGGTCTCCCCGGACAAGCCGGAGAAGCTCGCGAAGTTCCGCGAGAAGGAGAACCTCAAGGTCACACTGGTGGGCGATCCGGCCAAGGAGACCCTTGAGGCGTACGGCGCGTACGGCGAGAAGAAGCTCTACGGCAAAACGGTGACGGGCGTCATCCGGTCCACGGTCGTGGTGGATGAGGAGGGCAAGGTCGCCCACGCCTTCTACAACGTGAAGGCCACCGGCCACGTCGCCAAGATCATCAAGGACCTCAAGATCTGAGGGCCCGCGGGGGTGGCCCACTGGCCGCACGGAACGGTCCGAAACGGGCCATTCACTGAGCCGAATGGCCGAAATCATGTGATGGACATCCCATTCCTTCGCTGAACCGGTTTGCGGCCGCCATGTCCGCGCAGAAGCCTTTCCTGTAACAGTTGCCGAGGAAAGGAACCGGCCATGGCGGCCTCCGACCCCCACCAGGTGGCCGACCCGGAAGCGGTCAAACGCCACCCCGCGCTGTTCCGTGCCATCCGGAAGCGCCGGAACCCCAAGCTGCGGCGCACGGACATCACGGTCACGGACGACCAGGCGGTCAAGCGCGCGGTCAAGGCGGCCTCCCTCGGCAACGCCATGGAGTGGTTCGACTTCGGCATCTACTCCTACCTCGCCGCGACCCTGGGCCACGTGTTCTTCCCGTCCGGGAACGACACCACCCAGCTCCTCTCCTCCTTCGCCACCTTCGCGGTCGCCTTCCTCGTACGCCCCCTCGGCGGCATGTTCTTCGGGCCGATGGGCGACAAGATCGGCCGCAAGAAGGTCCTCGCCCTCACGATGATCCTGATGGCGACCGGCACCTTCGCGATCGGCCTGATCCCCTCCCACACCACGATCGGCGTCTGGGCCGCGGTCCTGCTGATCTTCTTCCGCATGCTCCAGGGCTTCTCGACGGGCGGCGAGTACGGCGGCGCCTCGACCTTCATCGCGGAGTACGCCCCCGACAAGCGGCGCGGCTTCTTCGGCAGCTTCCTGGAGTTCGGCACGCTCGCCGGCTACGTGGGCGCCGCGGGGCTCGTGACGCTGCTGTACGCGCTCCTCAACGACGCCCAGATGGAGTCCTGGGGCTGGCGGATCCCCTTCCTCGTCGCCGGCCCGCTCGGCCTCGTCGGCCTCTACCTGCGACTGCGCCTGGACGAGACGCCGGCCTTCCAGAAGCTGGAGGGCGGCACGGCGCACGCCACGGAGGCGGCGGACAACGTCGAGACCACGGCCAAGGGCGACCTCGCGAAGATCTTCCGCGACTACTGGCCGACGCTGATCCTCTGCATCTGCTTGGTCGGCGCGTACAACATCACCGACTACATGCTGCTGTCGTACATGCCGACGTACCTCTCCGACGAACTCGGCTACAGCGAGACGCACGGCCTGCTGATCCTGCTCGGCGTGATGGTCGTCCTGATGCTGATCATCAGCCAGGTCGGCAAGCTCTCCGACCGCTTCGGCCGCAAGCCGCTCCTGATGGCGGGCATGCTCGGCTTCCTGGTCCTGTCGCTGCCCGCCTTCCTCCTCATCCGCCAGGGCAGCATCCCCGCGATCATCATCGGCATGGCGATGCTGGGCCTCTCCCTGGTCTGCATGCTCGGCACGATGTCGGCGGCGCTCCCGGCCCTGTTCCCGACGAACGTCCGCTACGGCTCGCTCTCGGTGGGCTACAACCTCTCGGCGTCGATCTTCGGCGGTACGACCCCGCTGGTGATCACGGCCCTGATCAGCGTCTCCGGTACCAACCTGATGCCGGCGTACTACTCGATGGCGGCGGCCCTGGTCGGCGTGATCGCGGTGGCCTGCATGAAGGAGACCGCGAACAAGCCGCTGGACGGCTCCCCGCCGTCGGTGGAGACGAGCGAGGAGGCGGCGGAGCTGGTCGCGGCCCAGACCCCCGACCCGAAGTTCTGACCCACGACCCAGCACCCCTGTCACGGCCCGTACGGCTTCCCCTCGAAGCGGTACGGGCCGTTCCGCATCTTGTCGGATATCGGACGTGACGCTCCGATAGTCGGTTCGTTACTCCGTACGAGGCCGCGAACGGGCGGCCGGATGCGGAGGGGAACGTGGGGATCAGTCCGTACACACGCGAGCGGCTCTCGGAGGCCGTCTCATCGTCGCGAACTCTCTCCGAAGCATTGACGAAACTCGAGGTCGATCCGAAGAGCAGTACCCGGGGCTACCTCCGCGAACGGATTCGGAAGATGGGGCTGGACACCAAGCACTTCGAGCGCGAGGGGGCTCGCTGGACCAAGGAAGTCCTCGAGCCCGTGGTCGCTACATCAAAGAGCGTGCGCGAGGTACTGCGTCGCCTCGGGCTCGACCTGGTCGGCGGACACCACACGCACATCAGTCGGAGGATCAAGGCGTACGGCCTCGACACATCGCACTTCGCGGCACCGTCAAGGAAAGGCGAGACACACCGTCGGCGCCCGGAGGAACTACTCGTCGACCGGACGCAGACACTCGCTCACCGCATCCCCGGCGAGCGACTCAAGCGGGCCATGGTCGCCATGGGTGTCCCCGAATGCTGCACCCAGTGCGGCACTGAACCCGTCTGGCGGCACCAGCCTCTGCCCCTCGAGGTCGATCACATCGATGGCAACTGGCGAAACAACCAGCCTCGGAATCTGAGACTGCTCTGCCCCAACTGTCACTCGACAACCGACACATACCGAGGTCGCGGCAAGAAGAGGCCCACACCGACGCGGAGTGAGGGCTTTTGAGTTCGGGAAGCCACTACACACGGGAACTGCTGGCCGAGGCTGCGGAGAAGTGCGCCAACATCCAGGAAGTCATCGACTTTCTGGGCACCCGTCCCTACGGCCAACTCGGACGCCATATCTTTCGCCGCTTCGAGCATTTCGGGATCGACGTGTCCCACTTTCCACGCCGCGCCTGCCGCAGAGCTGGGAAACGCCCCTCGCCATCGGACCTGGCAGCTGCCGTGGCGTCTGCCGTTTCCATCGCCGACACACTCAGACGACTGGGCCGCACGGACAACGCGAGCCAGCGGAAGCAGTTGCGCGCGTGGCTTGCAGAGGACAGGCTCACCATCACCCACTTTCTGGGGCAAGGACATCAACGGGGGCGGGCCGGAACCACCCCGCTGAAGCCCGCTGACCGCATCTTGGTACAGCACGACGGCCGACACCGCACCAAAACCGCGCTGTTGCGACGCGCCCTCCGCGAAGTCGGCGTCCCCGAAGAGTGTGCCGAGTGCGGAATCGGCGCGGTCTGGCTGGGCAAGCCGATGACGTTGGAGGTTGATCACATCAACGGGGACTGGAGAGACGATCGCAGAGAGAATCTGCGGCTCCTGTGCCCGAACTGTCATGCGGTGACCAGCACGTGGTGCAGAGGCGGCACCCGCACGCGGCGTTGAAAGAGAGCTGATACCCGCTGCACTCTCTCCGCAGAGGGCAGTAAGCTGAGACCAGCTGCGCGGCCGTAGCCAAACTGGTATCGGCGGGTGTTTTAGGGGCATCTGGGAGAAATCCTGTGTGGGTTCGAATCCCACCGGCCGCACACCGTGATGGGCCGCCCTCCGGGGCGGCCCATCGACGTGTCACCCCACCAGCTCCCGCACCACCGGCACCAGCGCCCGGAACGCCTTGCCGCGGTGGCTGATCGCGTTCTTTTCCGCCGGGGTCAGTTCCGCGCACGTGCGCGTCTCGCCGTCCGGCTGGAGGATCGGGTCGTAGCCGAAGCCGTGGTCGCCGGCGGGGGTGTGGCGGAGGGTGCCCGTCAGGCGGCCCTCGACCACGCGTTCCGTGCCGTCCGGGAGGGCCAGCGCGGCCGCGCAGGCGAAGTGGGCCCCGCGATGGGGGTCGGAGATGTCACCGAGCTGGGCGAGGAGCAGGTCCAGGTTGGCGAGGTCGTCGCCGTGGGTGCCGGACCAGCGGGCCGAGAAGATGCCGGGGGCGCCGCCGAGGACGTCCACGCAGAGGCCGGAGTCGTCGGCGATCGCGGGGTGGCCGGTGGCCCGGGCGAGGGCGTGGGCCTTGAGCAGGGCGTTCTCGGCGAAGGTGACGCCGGTCTCCTTGACGTCGGGCACCTCCGGATACGCGTCGGCGCCGACGAGCTCGTGCGTGAGGCCCGCGTCGGCGAGGATCGCGTGGAGTTCGGTGATCTTCCCGGCGCTGCGGGTGGCGAGGATGAGGCGGGTCATGCGCCCAGTATCGCCCGGCCCGGCGTCACGCCTCGTCGGGCAGGCGGGCGGCCAGCGCGCGGATGCCGGCCAGCACCTCGTCGGCGGTGGGGGCCGACTCCGGGTCGGTGATGTGCTGCATCATCAGGCCGCCGACGAGCGCGAGCTGTACGGACCCGAGGGTGCGTACCGTCTCCTCGGAGAGTTCGCCCTCGGGCGTCCCCGTGACCTCGTGGGCCATGCCGCTGCGCCCCTGCCGCAGTCCTGAGGCGACCTGCTCGCGGAGCTCCGGGTCGCGCTGGGCGCGCAGGATCGTCTCCAGGTTGGCCAGCCAGAAGGTCTTGTCGGCCGAGAACGCCTCGATGAGGTGGGTCCACAGTGCTCCGAGGCCGTCGTCCCGCGTCGAGGGCCCGAATGCCTGCCCGCCCGAGTCGAGCGCTTCGAAGAGCGCCTGGTTGAGCAGGGCCTCCTTGGAGCCGAAGTGGTAGCCGATGGCCGCCATGCTGACGCCCGCAGCCGAGGCGAGGTCGCGGACGGTGGTGCGTTCGTACCCCTTCTCGAAGAGGCATTTCCTGGCCGCTTCCAGCAGCTTCTCGCGGTTTCCCGTTCCCATGCGCCGCATCCTAGGGCGGCCCGGGAGCGTGAGGCGAACGCCTGACGCAAGCGTTTTGCGCGTTCGCCCCATACAAGCGTCTTGCGCGATCGCCCAACTACTCGCTACGTTGGTCCCGTTGGCGCACCGAAGACCACGTCGAGCTCTGGAGTCCGCATGAGTCCCCTGAAGTCCCGTGTCACCGCCCTCGCCGCAGCCGTCGTCGGCGCGGCGCTCACCACAGCGGTCCTGGCTCCGGTGGCCGACGCCTCGGAGCGCCCGCTTCCGTCGCGGGTGGTGACCGCCGAAGGCCCAGTGCGGGGGGCGGTCACCGGCGCGGTGCGCACGTTCCAGGGCATCCCGTACGCGGCTCCGCCGACCGGTGAGCGCCGGTGGAGGAAGCCGCAGCCGGTCCGGCCGTGGTCGGCCACGCTGGATGCCCGGACGCCGGGGAGCGCGTGCGCGCAGCCGACGGATCAGCCCATCGCGATCGCGGGCGGGGGCAGTGAGGACTGCCTGTACCTGAACGTCACGACGCCGGCCGGCCGGTCGGCGCGGCTCCGTCCGGTGATCGTGTGGATCCACGGCGGGAGCTTCGCGTACGGGGACGGGGCGAGCTATGGCGCGGCGAAGCTGGCGGCCGCGCGGCAGGGTGCGGTGGTGGTGACGGTGAATTACCGGCTGGGGGCGTTCGGGTTCCTGTCGGCGCCGGGTCTGCGCGCTCCGGCGAATCTGGGCCTGCTCGACCAGCAGGCCGCGATGCGGTGGGTGGCGCGCAACGCGGGTGCGTTCGGCGGGGATCCGGGCGATGTGACGCTCATGGGCCAGTCGGGTGGGGCCTACAGCGTGTGCGCCCAGATGGTGTCGCCGGGGGCGCGGGGGCTGTTCCACAAGGCGATCCTGCAGAGCGCGGGGTGCGTCGGGCCGGACGGTTCGTTCACGCGGGCGCAGGCGGAGGAGCAGGGTGAGGCGGTCGTCGCGGCGGCTCTGGGCGACGGCGCGCAGGATGTCGACTCCCGTCTGCGGGCCCTGCCTACGGCCGACCTGGTCGAGGCGTCCGCGTCCGGGCACGACGGGTTCCGGCCGGTGGTGGACGGTGAGGTGGTGCCGGAGGCGCCGGCGCGCGCGATAGCGGCGGGGCGGTTCGCGCGGGTTCCGGTGCTGCACGGTTCGACGCGCGACGAGATGAGCGGGCTGGCCGGCCTGGACGAGGTGATGACGGGGAAGCCGCTGACCGCCGAGGGGTACGCGGAGAAGGTGGCGGACCGGTTCGGGGCGGACGCCCCGGCGGTGCTGGCCGAGTACCCGGTGGGGCGGTATCCGGCTCCGGCGGCGGCGCTGTCGGCGGTGCTCACGGACGCGGACTGGTCGACGGCGGCGCTGGACACGCAGCGGGCGCTGGCGCGGCACACATCGGTGTACGCGTACGAGTTCGCCGAGGTGTCGGCCCCGTACTTCCGGGGCGTGCCGCGTCCGGCGAGCTTTTCCCTGGGTACGGGTCACATGACGGATCTGGCATACGTGTTCGAGAACGAGCTCTTCGAGCCGCTCGACGCGGCGCAGGCGGAGTTGTCGGACACGGTGGTCGGCTACTGGAGCCGGTTCGCGAGCACGGGCCGGATGGACGGTCCGGGGCTGCCGTCGTGGCAGCGGTTCGCGGACGACGACCTGTACGTTCAGCGCCTCGCGTCCGGGAACGTCGGCCGGACGGACTTCGCGGCGGACCACCACTACGTGTTCTGGAAGGGTCTCGCCTCGTCGTGAGCCGGGCCGGGCCGGGGTGCCCCCGGCGGTCAGGTCGGAAGAGACACGTCTGAACTCC